>JAFSWK010000091.1 GCA_017444505.1 Rhodocyclaceae bacterium
CGTGGGCAAAACCACCACCACCGCCAAGATTGCCGCGCGTGCCGTGGTGCGCCACGGCGCGAACCGTCTGGCGCTGATTACCACGGACGGCTACCGCATCGGCGCGCAGGAACAACTGCGCATCTACGGGCGCATCCTCGGCGTGCCCGTTTTCCCCGTGCGCGACGGCGGCGAGCTGCAACGCACGCTGGCGCAACTGCGCGACAAGCATCTGGTGCTTATTGATACCGTGGGCATGAGCCAGCGCGACCGCATGGTCGCCCATCAGGCCGCCATGCTCGCCGGTGCGGGCAATGTGCGCCGTCTGCTGCTCTTGAATTCCACCGCCCGTGGCGACACGCTCGATGACGTGGTCGCCGCCTGGAAAGGCCCCGACCTTGCCGGTTGCATTTTCAGCAAGACCGATGAGGCTGCTTCGCTCGCCCCGGCACTGAGCGCTGCCCTCTCGCACGAACTCAACGTGTACTATCTCACCAACGGCCAGCGCGTGCCCGAAGACCTGCACCTGCCCAACCGCGCCTATCTGCTCAACCGCGCCCTGCATGTTGCCGGTGCGGAGTCGCCGTGGCGACTGGGCGGCGAGGAAACCGCCCTGCTGCTGGCGGCAAACGGAGAGTAAGCCATGATTGATTCCCGCGAAGACCAAGCCGCCGGGCTGCGCCGCCTGTTTCGCGGCGCGCCGCCGCATGTTTCCGTGCTCTACGCCACGGGGCGGCACCGCGCCAGCACCGCGCTGGACACCGCCCGCAGGCTCGCTGGCCGCCGCAGCCGCTTGCTGCTGCTGGACGAAGCGGGCAAGGAAGCGGGGCTGCATCACCTGCTGGAAGATGCGCCGGGCGTCGATTTGCTCAGCGTGCTGGGCGAAGGCACGCAGTTGCGCGACTTGCTGCAACCCGTGCCCGGCCTGCTTGGGCGCATCAGCATTGAAGCCGCCGCGCTGGCGCTGCCGCTGCTCGACGATGAACGGCGCGCGCAGCTGGTCAGCGCCCTGCGCGGCATTTTCCGCCCCACCAGTGCAGTGCTGATTCACTCTTCGCTGGAAAACGCTGCCGACCCCTCGCCCTTCGTCTATGCCGCGCCGCGTCATCTCATCGTGGCCGAAGCCAGCCACAGCGGGGCAACCGAAACTTTCCAGCTCATCACCCATCTGGCGCAGGCGGGCGTCAGTTCGCTGCATGTCACCGTCGCCCGCGCCCGCGATGCGCGCGAAGCGCAGGCGTTTTTCGCCAGCCTGAACAGCATCGTGCGCGCCCGCATCGGCGTGCCGCTGGCCTGGCTGGGGCGCATGGAGCACGATAACCTCATCGCCGGACTGGTGCGCAACGCCGCCAGCGTCTCGCAGCGTGGTGCCGAAACCGCCTTCCTGCACCGTCTGGAACGCATGGCCCGCAGCGGCACGCTGGGTCTGCCCACACTACGACACGGGATGGCCTCGTGACACTCTTTTATTCACCCGGAAAAGTCTGTGCCGCAGCGCAAGAGTATAGAATGGCCTGCGGTTTCGCCATCGCGCCCGTGCGGGCGCAGCATACGACTTTCCAGGTGGTTTGGATGTACGACGAGCAAGGCAACCTCGACAAATCTCATCTTATCGAAAGCTACGCGCCGCTGGTCAAGCGCATTGCCAATCAACTGCTGGCGCGCCTGCCCGCCAGCGTGCAGTTTGACGACGTGGTGCAAAACGGCATGATTGGTCTGCTCGATGCGCTGGACCGCTTTGAAGACGGGCTGGGCGCGCAGTTTGAAACCTACGCCGCGCAGCGCATCCGCGGCGCCATGCTCGACGGGCTGCGCGAGACCGACTGGCTGCCGCGCAGCCTGCGGCGCAACATGCGTCGCATCGAAGCGGCCATCAACACGCTGGAACAGCGCCATGGCCGCCCGCCCAGCGAATCCGAAGTCGCGCAGGAAATGGACATTCCGCTGGCCGAATATCAGCACATGTTGCAGGAAGCGCGCGGCCACCAGCTTATCTATCTGGAAGACTTTGGCGACGAAGACGGCGGCAGCCTGCTCGATGCGCTGCCCGACAACGAAGCCTTCACCCCGCTTGCCCTGCTCGAAGACGCCGACCAGCGCCGCAACCTCATCCGCGCCATCGAAGCGCTGCCTGAGCGCGAAAAGCACATCATGGGTCTGTATTACGAACAGGAACTGAATCTGCGCGAAATCGGCGAAGTGCTGGAAGTTTCCGAATCGCGCGTCTGCCAGTTGCACGCCCAGTGTATCGCCCGCCTGCGCGCCGCCCTCTTTGGCGACGGCAACGTATCCAAACCCCGCCGTGGCCGTCCGCCCAAAAAGCGCGACCCCGCCTGACCATCCCTCGCCGCCATCATGAAAAAATTTGACAACGCCAGCTTCTTCGGCCTTCTCATCGGACTTGCCGCCATCGTCGGCGGCCAGGTGCTGGAAGGTGGTTCCGTAGC
The DNA here is from genome assembly GCA_017444505.1 of Rhodocyclaceae bacterium. Taxonomy (GTDB): domain Bacteria; phylum Pseudomonadota; class Gammaproteobacteria; order Burkholderiales; family Rhodocyclaceae; genus JAFZMK01. The sequence goes on from JAFSWK010000091.1 coordinate 2,427, forward strand.
CTCGCTGCTGCAACCCACCGCCTTTGTCATCGTCGTCGGCGGCACGCTGGGCGCGGTGATGCTGCAAAGCCCGCTGCCCATCTTTTTGACCGGCCTGCGCATGGTCTCGTGGGTGTTTTCCGCCCCCGTGCGCAATGACCGCGCGATTATCGACGCGGTAGTGAGCTGGAGCACCATCGCCCGCCGCGAAGGGCTGCTGGCGCTGGAAAACCGCCTCGGCGGCATCCGCGACCCATTCATGCACAAGGGCGTGCAACTTATCGTCGACGGCATCGAACCCGAGCGCATCCGCGAAGTGTTGCACATCGAAATCGACACCAGCAAAAACCACCTGCGCACCTGCGCCCGCATCTGGGAATCTGCCGCCGGCTACGCGCCCACCATTGGCATTCTGGGTGCCGTCATGGGGCTGATTCACGTCATGGAAAACCTCTCCGACCCCACCTTGCTGGGCGCAGGCATCGCCGTGGCCTTTGTCGCCACCATTTACGGCGTCGGCTCGGCCAACCTCATTTTCCTGCCGATTGACAAAAAACTAGTCATTCACAACAACAACCTCAGCGCGCAGCGCGAAATGCTCGTCGAAGGGCTGCTGGGCATCGCCTGCGGTGAAAACCCGCGCGTCATTGAAGGCCGGATGCGCGCCCACACCGCCGGAGTTCCATCCAGGGGAGTCTGAAAATGCGCGCACGCATAGACAGCAGCGAAGATGAAATCGTCGAACAGCACGACCGCTGGATGATTTCCTACGCCGATTTTGTCACCCTGCTGTTTGCCTTTTTCGTCGTCATGTATGCCCTGTCGACCATCAGCCAGCAGGGGCAGTATC
>JAFSWK010000092.1 GCA_017444505.1 Rhodocyclaceae bacterium
AGTACGAGAGGACCGGAGTGGACGCACCTCTGGTGTACCGGTTGTCACGCCAGTGGCATTGCCGGGTAGCTAAGTGCGGACGAGATAACCGCTGAAAGCATCTAAGCGGGAAACTCTCCTTAAGATGAGACTTCCCTCGTGGCTTGACCACGCTAAAGAGTCGTTCAAGACCAGGACGTTGATAGGCCGGGTGTAGAAGTGTGGCAACACATGCAGCTAACCGGTACTAATTGCTCGTGAGGCTTGATCCTATAACCTTGTGTCCCAAAACAATCACTCCCCTTTACCCGCGCCTTCCGCTGTTTGTCCCAGTTTCAAGTCTGACGACCATAGCCTTCTGGAACCACCCCTTCCCATCCCGAACAGGACCGTGAAACAGAAGCACGCCGATGATAGTGCGGAACACCCGTGTGAAAGTAGGTCATCGTCAGACTACCCCCCCAAAAAAGCCCCCTCGCCAAAAGGCAGGGGGCTTTTGCGTGGGGGGAGAAGTGGTGCGCAGATGCGGTCTACGAGGTCGACAACAAACCGTTTTCGCCGAGGTAGTCCATGAAGGAATCAATAATCTTCTCGGTGCGAGCGTCGATTTCCTTCGTGGTGAAATCGGACTGTTCAGCTATCCGCCTAAGCTCGTGATTTCCTGTGCCTTCGCGATGCCCGCGGCTGCTCTGGAAGCCGAGGTAGTGCTTTTTCTTGTCCACGAAACGATAGTCGGACGCGCGGATGTTGATGCGCTCCTCAATCAGTACCTTGTTTCCCAGCGCCTCAATCTTTGACTTGTCGACGTTTTCGGTCTCGGCGCGCTTCTTTGCATGGATGTGCTCAATTTCAAAGACAGTGTCCAGCCCGAGAAGCGGCTGCTCATCGTCCTGAAACGCCCACCATGCGAGCATTGAGCGCGTAATGGGGCGGTTATTGCTGAACGTATACGCCATGAAACGTCCGCGCAGAGCCTCGCGGTCAAAACGATGCTCTGCGAACTCAACCATCTCACCTTTGACGATGCGGATAAGCTCGGGATACACCGGCGTGCGCAGAGAGTTCACGCCCGGGCGGTCAATGGCGTATGCCCAAATGAACGCCGTAATCTTGTGGAGAAAGGCATGAAACGCCTCGTCATCGAGCATGTCTTCCTCGTTCTTGTGCCGCATGAACCAAGCAGAAACCATGTACGTCCACATGCCGTTCGGTGCGTAGTTGAGTACAAAGAGGCGGCGAAGCACACGGTTGGAAAAACGCTGGTCATCCTGCCTGTACACAGCCTTCCAAAACTCCGCAAGAGTCACAAGATTCTCAAGCGTCTCCTCGGACTTGAGGAGCTTGTATGAATCGCGCCCATAGAAGTCACGAAGCGCCTCTGTTGTGGTGTTGCGGTTGCCTTGCTTGGCACGCTCGTAGTACATGTAGCGCGTGAATAACTCATCCATAGACGTGCCACGCGACGGTTTGAAAATCTTTTCGGTGATTTCTTCCAGCCCCTTCCACCTGCTAATGAACTCGTCCTTTTCGCCACGGGATGAGAAGAACTTATAGAACTGTGATTTGAAAATGTCTGCGTCGGACAGCGGCAACCCTCGGTCATTGAGCGTCGAAAAAATACGTAACGCCGTACCTTGGGATTCCGCCTCAATAGGCAACAGAATCACGTTGTTGAGGATACGCCAAGCGAAGGTGGCAACGTAGGACGGATACCTGTTGGTGAGGTCGGAAATCTTCTCTTGGTAGAAATCGAATGTCTTGGCGTACTTGCTCTTTTGCCCATCCTTGACCCCGCCAGTGCTAAGGATGGAAAGAAACTCCTCCTTATCCCTGTCAGAAGCAACTTCGGAATCGATTTTGAGTTTGGTCTTGTCGACTTTGTTGAGTTCGCCTGTCTTCCAGATGCAGGTTTCGAGGTCTGCGTGCATGGTTTTTGAGTCGGGATCTTTCATGAACTCAAATTTTGAGCAGAAAGCACGCAGGAGAAGCATGATGGTAGTGAGGCGCTGCTGACCGTCGATGATTTCCAGTCTGTCGTCGACATTGCGGAACGTGACGATGGGGCCGAGAAAGTACTCCCCGCTGTTGTCGAATTCCTGCTCGCCCTCACCCGGCAGCGCGAAGGAGAAAAGGTCGTCCCAAAGCGTTGCGCATTCATCTCTGGTCCAGGCGTAAGGACGCTGATAGTCGGGGATGAGAAAGTCTGCCTTCTTCGCCGTGAGAAGATCCTTGATTGTTTTCTGGTCGATGTTGAGCTTTGACATATACGTAAGTTCCTTCGTGAAGATTTTCATTATATCGCGAAAAGTAACTGCATTCAGGCTGTTGCGTGAAGCGCCTCAGAGGGCGGGAATCATTTCCGCAATTTCTCCCTTTTCACAGCATTTTCGTAAAAAACGGCGCTGAAGCTGCTGTCAGGAGCAGAACAGGCGTACAATGCGCCCTCTTTTAATTCGACATTATGAGGAGAATGAACATGTTGAAAAATCTTCGTACCCTGTTTCTGGCGTTGATGGTGGCTGTGGTGCCTGCGGGTGCGATGGCGGCGAAGAAGGCGGAGGCGGTGCAGGCTGAGGCTGCGGCACAGCAGAGCGCGGTGGTCGACATCAACACCGCTTCGGAAGCAGAGCTGGCGACGCTGACCAACATTGGCGAAGCCAAGGCGCGCGAGATTGTGGCGTACCGTAAGGCCAACGGGCCGTTTGCGTCGGTCGAAGATTTGGCGAAAGTAAAAGGTATTGGTGCGGCGACCATCGAGAAAAACCGCGCGCGTCTGACGGTGGGCACGGCGCAGGGCAAGAAGAAGTAAGCGGCACGCTATCCGCACAATAAAGCAAAAGGGACGCGCGAGCGTCCCTTTTTGTTTGGCTGGTGAGGGCGGGGTTTCTCAGGCAGCGCCGGATGCGTCTGGCGGTGGGGGCAGGGTGTCTGTGTTTTCCAGCATGGCCAGACGGCGCAGTTTTTGCCACAGGGTGCGGCGGGCGCGCATGAGTTGCGCGACTTCCAGCGCGATGAGGGCAAAGCAGACGGCGTAGCTGCCCCAGACGTACCAGGCGCGTCCGCCCATGTGCCAGAAGGCGCTCCAGCTTTCCCATTGCATCAGGCGGTCTCCTTTTGTTCTTGCGCGTCGAGGAGCGCCCGCACCCAGGTGCTGCGCCGCTCGCGCATCAAAATGATGTGGCGCAGCCGCACCATGCTCACCGCGATGGTGTACGCCCACGCCGCCAGCGCGACGAGCAGCATGGCAACCAGCATCGTGGTGGCCATGCTGGGCGCTTTGCTCAGGCTCACCGACGCGCCCTGGTGCAGCGTGCTCCACCATTTCACCGAAAAATAGATGACCGGCACATTGAGCGCGCCGACCAGCGCCAGAATCGCGCCGGCAAAATCGGCGCGGCGCAGGTCTTCGATGGAATGTGTCAGCGCGATGAAACCGAGATAGAGGAACATCAGCAGCAGTTGCGAGGTCAGCCGCGCATCCCACACCCAGTAAGAACCCCAGGTGGGACGCCCCCAGAGCGCGCCCGTCCATAGCGCCAGAAAGCAGAAAATCGCGCCGGTGGGCGCCAGCGCGCGCATCAGCATGAAGGACACACGGGTTTTCATCACCAGCCCGACCACTGCCCAAAACGCCATGATGAGGTAGATGAACATGGACATCCAGGCGGTCGGCACGTGGATGAAGATGATGCGGTAGACCTCGCCTTGCACGGCATCGGTGGGCGCGACGAAAAAGCCCAGATAAAGACCGGCGAGCGTCAGCACGATGGCCAGTTTGGTGCAGGGGCGGATGAAATGGCCGGCGAGGCGGTAGCACAGCGCGGGCGAGGCAAAACGCCGCCAGCCGGTGAGCTGCGGCGTGTCTTGCGGGGCGGGAGAGCGGTGTTCGTTCATGCTGCCATTATCGCCGATTTTTGCCTTAACCGGACTCCACCGCCAGACGCAGTGCCGCTGCGCAGGCCAGCGGCGCGAGCGAGAGTGCCGCCAGATCGCCCGCCCCCAGCAGCAACAGCCACGGCGTGGCGCCCGTGCCGTCGGCCACCGCCTGCACTGCACCGGCGCCGAAAATCAGCACCGGCACAAACAGCGGCAGCACCAGCAAGGCGATGAGCACGCCGCCGGCGCGCACGCCCAGCGTAAGCGCCGCGCCCACCGCGCCGAGCAGGGCGAGGATGGGCGTGCCGAGCAGCAGGGAGACGGCCAGCGTCGGCAGCCATTCGGCGGGCAGTTCGTAGAGCACGGCGAGCAGCGGCGAAATCAGCACCAGCGGCAGGCCGGTGCTGATCCAGTGCGCCAGAATCTTGGCCGCTACCCACAGCGGCGCGGGGGTGTCCGAGAGCAGCCATTGTTCCAGCGTGCCGTCGGCATAATCCTGCGCGAACAGGCGGTTTAGCGACAGCAGCACGGAAAGCAGCGCCGCCACCCAGAGCACGCCGGGGCCGATGCGGATGAGCAGTTCTTTGTCCGACCCCACGCCGAACGGAAACAGACAGGCGACGATGATGAAAAAGGTGAGGCTCACCAGCACGTCGGCGCGCGAGCGCCAGGCGAGCAGCAAATCGCGGCGCAGCAGGGCGGCGAACATCAGGCGGTTCCTCCCAGCGTGAGCGTTTGCGCCGGCAGGCCGAACGGTGCTTCCTGATGCGAGACGAAAATCGCCATGCCACCGGCGGCGCAATGCGCGGTAATGGTCTGCGCCAGTTGTTCGACCGAGGCGACATCCAGCGCCGTAAAGGGTTCATCGAGCACCCACAGCGGGCGCGCTAGCGCGTTTTGCCCGCAGGCGGCGCGACTGGCGTGCAGCCGTGCCAGCGCCACGCGGCGGCGCTGACCGGCAGAGAGCACGCGGCACGGCAGCGCCAGCGCCGCTTCCAGCCCCATCGCGCGCAGAGCGGCGGCGCAAATGTCGGCATCCGCCGGTTGCGCATCGGCGGCGCACAGCAGTTGCAGGTTTTCCAGCGGCGTGAGCAGGCCGTTGATCATCGGCGCGTGCCCCAGATAGAGCACGGCGGGGGCGAAAATTTCCCGTCCGGCGCGGGCGTGAATGTCCTGCCCGTTCCACAGCACTTGTCCGGCTTCGGGCACGGCCAGCGAGCACAGAATGCGCAGCAGACTGGTTTTTCCCGCCCCGTTCGGCCCCAGCACGCGCAGCAGACCGCCCGCCTGAATATGCAGATTCAGATTGCGGAACAGCAGGCGTTCGCCTTTCATACAGGCCAGATTGCGGGCTTCAAGCATCATGGGGCGAGATTGGAACACAGCGGACAGCGATGCGACAAGCGTCTGCTGCGCGCGGGCGTTGTTACAATGTCCGCGCTTTGTGTGCAGAAAGGAATGATTGCGTGAAAAGAACCGGGAGATGGTGGGCGTGTTTGTTCGCGGGCGCGCTGATTTTGTCGGGCTGCGCGCGGCAGGCGGAGGAAGACAGCGTTGAAAATCTGGTTGCCAACGCGCAGGCAGGCGACGTGAATGCCCGCGCGGCGCTGGAAGAGGCGGCTGTGCAGGGCGATGCCGAGGCGCGCTTTGTGTTGGGCATGTTGTACGCCTACGGCACGGGCGTGCGGCAAGATTACGCGCAGGCGCGGCTGTGGTTTGAAGAGGCCGCCGCGCTGGGGCACGCCGAGGCGCAACACAAACTCGGTGAAATGTATGCGCGCGGCTGGGGCGTGCGGCAGGATATGGCGAAAGCGCTGGTCTGGTACGAAAAAGCCGCCGAACGGGGCGCACCGGCGGCGCAGTTTGAGCTGGGCGTCATGTACGAATATGGCCGCAACAAGCCGCAAGACAAACCGACCGCCCGCACGTGGTACGACAAAGCCTGCGCGGGCGGCTTTCAGGCCGGCTGCACGGCGCGCGAAAAACTGGAAAGCGCCGCCAGCAAGGACTAGCACGCCGCGAAAACCTGCTCGCTACGAGGCCGCAATCATTTCCGCGATTTCTTCTTTGCTGTATCCGAGTGCGGAGAGAATTTCCTCGCTGTGATGGCCTTCTGGATAGCCTGCGTGACGGTATTGCGGCGGGCATTGCGACAGGTGCAGCGGGGAACCCATTTGTGTGACCGTGACGCTGTCGGTTAAGGGAACGGGCACTTCTGGCCACATGCCGCGCGCGCGCAGATGCTCGTCTTCTGCGGCTTCCCGCAAATTCATTACGGGTTCCACGCAAGCATCCAGACGGCGGAAAATGTCGCTCCATTCGGCCTGCGTTTTGCTTTTGAAGCGCGCGCGGAAGGTTTCTTTTACGGCCTGCGCGTCTTTTTGTGCGGCGTTTCCGTCGGCCAGTTCCGGACATTCCAGCCCTTCGCACAAGGCCGCAAAAAATTTCGGTTCAAGAGAGCCGACGCTCATGAAACGCCCGTCTGCGGTTTCGTAAAAATCATAGATTTGTCCGCCGTTCAGCAGGCCGTTTTCTGCTTCCGGCAGCTCGCCGCCAGCAAAGAACGCCGCGCCGTCCATGGAATTGAAGGGCACGACGCTATCTTGCATGGAAATGTCAATGAACTGGCCTTCTCCGGTTTTTTCGCGATGGAGAATGGCCGCGAGAATCCCCGCGACCGCATTCATGGAACCGCCCGCAACGTCGGCAATCTGAAAGTTATACAGAGCAGGGCCAGTGTTCTTTCTGCCTGCGGCATACGCGATGCCCGTGCGAGACAGGAAATTGATGTCGTGCCCCGCGCGGTGCGCAAACGGGCCGGTCTGCCCGTAGCCGCTGATGGCGCAGTAAATCAGGCGTGGGTTTTCTTCTTTGAGCTGTTCATAGCCGATGCCGAGTTTTGCCATCACGCCGGGGCGGAATTGCTCGACGACAATATCGTATTCCCGCACCAGTTGCTTGACGGCACGGATGGCGAGCGCCTTTTTCAGATTCAGGAAAATGGTCTTTTTATTCCGCCCCAGCCACGCCTGCGCGCCGGTCACGGTGGCACCGGCAAGGACGGGCGGCCAGTGGACGACCAGGTCGTGCTTGTCCTTGCCGCTGATTTTCAATACTTCCGCGCCCAGGTCGGCCAAAACCATGGTGGCATAAGGCCCCGGCAGCAAGGTGCTGAAATCGAGGATTTTGTAGCCGTTCAGTGCGCCCATCTGTGTTCTCCCGTGTGTGAAGGCGTGGTTTTGTTTTCCTGACGAGTGGCGCTGCGCGTGCGCCGCGTCGGTGCGCAGGCAATGCGGTGGCGCGTTAGCGCGCGGCGTCCAGCATTTTGAGGTGTTCTTCAATGCTGCGCTGGATGCCGGGGGCGTCGAGGCCGCAGTCGGACAGCAGGCGGGATTGGTCGCCGTGGTCGATGAAGCGGTCCGGCAGGCCGAGGCGCAGCAGGCGGGGGGCGCGGGGGAGGGTGTCGAGGAAGCGGGCGATTTCGCCGCCGATGCCGCCTGCAACAGAGCCTTCTTCGACGACGACGAGAAGTTCGTGCGCGGCGGCCAGCGCGCGCAGGCAGTCGGTGTCCAGCGGTTTGGCAAAGCGCATGTTGACGAGGGTGGCGTCCAGCGCGCGGGCGGCTTCGTCTGCGGGGGCGACCATGGTGCCGAAGGCGGCGATGGCGATGCGTTTGCCTTGCCGCAGGAGGTGCGCTTTGCCGATTTCGATGGGCGGACAGGGTTCATCGGCGGCGCTGACGGGGGTGCGCAGGGGGCCGCGCGGGTAGCGCACGGCGGTGGGGCCGTCGTGCTGGAAGGCGGCGGTGAGCATGGCGCGGCATTCGTCGGCAGTGGCGGGGCAGAAGAAGGTGAGGTTGGGGATGCAGGTGAGGAAGGCGAGGTCGAAGGCGCCGTGGTGGGTGGCGCCGTCGGCGCCGACGAGTCCGGCACGGTCGATGGCGAGCAGGACGGGGAGGTTTTGCAGGGCGATGTCGTGCACGAATTGGTCGTAGGCGCGCTGCAAGAAGGTGGAGTAGATGGCGACGACGGGTTTCAGGCCGCCACAGGCCAGCCCTGCGGCGAGCGTGAGGGCGTGCTGTTCGGCGATGCCGACGTCGTGAAAGCGGTCGGGGAAGGTTTCGGCAAACCGTACCATGCCGGAGCCTTCGCGCATGGCGGGGGTGATGGCGACGAGGCGTTCTTCACGCGCGGCCATTTCACAGAGCCAGTCGCCAAACAGCGGCGCGCAGGCGGGCGGCGTGGCGGCAGTGGCGGGCGCAGGCGCGGGGGCGATGCCGGTGGTGTGGTCGAAACGGGAGACGCCGTGATAGAGAATGGGGTCGGCTTCGGCGAGTTTGTAGCCCTGGCCTTTGCGGGTGACGATGTGCAGAAAACGCGGGCCTTTGATTTTGCGCAGGTTTTGCAGTACGGGGACGAGGGTGTCGAGGTCGTGCCCGTCGATGGGACCGTAGTAGTCGAAGCCGAATTCTTCAAAGAGGGTGCCGGGGGTGACAAGACCTTTGACGTGTTCTTCCACGCGGCGGGCGAGGTCTTTGGCGGGGGGGAGCATGTCGAGCATTTTGCTGCCGACACGACGGGCGGCGTGCCAGGTGGCGCCGGAGAGCATCCGCGAGAGGATGTGCGAGATGGCACCCACCGGCGGGGAGATGGACATTTCGTTGTCGTTGAGGATGACGATGAGGTCAATGTCGTGCAGGTCGCCGGCGTGGTTCAGGGCTTCAAAGGCCATGCCTGCGGAGAGTGCGCCGTCGCCAATGACGGCGATGGATTGCTGGGCGCGGCCTTGGTCGCGCGCGGCAATGGCCATGCCGAGCGCGGCGGCAATGGAGGTGGATGAGTGCGCGGTGCCGAAGGCGTCGTATTCGCTTTCATCGCGGCGCGGGAAGCCGGAAAGCCCGCCATATTGCCGCAGGGTGGACATGGCTTCGCGCCGCCCGGTGAGGATTTTGTGGCTGTAACTTTGGTGGCCTACGTCCCAGACAATGGGGTCGTGCGGGGTGTCGAAGACGTAGTGCAGGGCAATGGAAAGTTCTACCGTGCCGAGGTTGGAAGAAAGGTGGCCGCCGGTGCGCGAGACGGATTCGACCAGAAAGGTGCGCAGTTCTTCGGCAAGCTGGGGCAACTGGTCGCGGGCAAGCTGGCGCAGTTCGGCAGGGCTGTGAAGGGTGTCGAGCAGGGCGGTGGGGGTCATGGTGCGCGGTGGTCAGTGGCTGCGGCAGGCGATGAAATCCAGCACCTGGCCGAGACGGTGAGCAGCTTCGCCCAGCGCGGCAAGCGCGGTGCGGGCGTCAAGCAGCAGTTCGTCGGCCAGACGGCGGGCGTCCGTCAGGCCAAGCAGGGAAACGTAGGTGGGTTTGTCGTTCATGGCGTCTTTGCCGGCGGTTTTGCCCAGCGTGGTGGTGCTGGCGGTGTCGTCCAGAATGTCATCGACGACCTGAAACAAGAGACCTGCGCGTTTGCTGAAAACATCAAGCTGTTCGCGCTGCGCGGCGGGCAGCGGCTGCGCGCCTGCGTCGGCACCGAGCAGGACGGCGGCGCGAATCAGCGCGCCGGTTTTGTGCAGGTGCATGACTTCGAGTTCGGCGCGGCTGATGCGGCGCCCGACGTTGGCCAGGTCCATTGCCTGTCCGCCCGCCATGCCGCGCGAGCCGCTGGCCTGCGCCAGCAAAGTGACCATGGCCAGACGGCGCGCGTCGGGCACGCCCAGCCCGGGGCGGGCGAGCAGTTCAAAGGCCTGGGTTTGCAGCGCGTCGCCTACCAGCAGCGCCGTGGCTTCGTCATACTGGATGTGTACGGTGGGCTTGCCCCGGCGCAGGGTGTCGTTGTCCATGCAGGGCATGTCGTCATGCACCAGGGAATAGGCGTGGATACATTCGAGGGCGCAGGCGATGAGGTCCAGCGCCTCGGGCTGTGCGCCGACCAGCTCTCCGGCGGCGTGGGCGAGCAGGGCGCGCACCCGTTTGCCCGCGCCCAGCGTGGCGTAACGCATGGCTTCATGCAGCCGCGCGGGGGCGATGCCGACGGCGGGCAGGGCGTGGTCGAGGGCGGTTTCGGTGCGGCGCTGGATGGCGTGCATCCAGTCGGCAAAGGCTTGTTCGCACGAAGGGTCGGTGGTGCGGGTCATTGCGGTGTTTTTAGCGGAACAAAACGGCCATCGGCTTCCAGCACGGCGAGCTGTTTTTCTGCCGCGACAAGCTGTTTTTCACAGTATTGCAACAGTTGTGCCCCTTCGCGGCAGTGCGCCAGCGAGGCTTCCAGCGCCAGTTCGCCGGTCTCCATTTGTGCGATGAGTTCTTCCAGACGCGCAATGGCCGCTTCAAAGCTGGCCGGTTTGCCTGGCTGCGCGGTTTTTGCCGATGCTGGCACGGGGGTGCTCCTGAGCAAGAATGGGAAGCAGGGGAAAGTACCCGATTGCACGGCAAGAAGCAAACGCCAAATCGGGCGGCAGACCGGCGCGGCGCGCGCGCCGGTTGTGCGGGTGCGGCGTTACAGCCCGAGGCGGCGGGCTTCTTCGCCCGCTTGCCGCCATTTTTCCTGCATCGCCGGGCTGGGCGGCGAACTGAGCAGGCTGGTGACGACAATGGCGATGCCGCCGAGAATGAAGCCGGGGACGATTTCATATAGGCCGAGCCAGCCGTTTTGCTTCCACACCAGCACGGTGACCGCGCCCACTACGATACCGGCCAGCGCGCCTTCGCGGGTGACGCGGTGCCAGAACAGCGAGGCGATGATGACCGGCCCAAAAGCCGCGCCGAAGCCGCCCCAGGCGTAGCTGACCATGCTGAGCACCTTGGAATCGGGGTCGCCCGCCATAAAGATGGCGATGAGCGCGATGATCAGCACCATGCTGCGGCCAATCCAGACAAGCTGTTTCTGGCTGGCCTCGCGGTTGATGAAGGTGCGGTAAATGTCTTCGGTCAGCGCGCTGGCGCACACCAGCAACTGACACGAAAGCGTGCTCATGATGGCGGCGAGAATGGCCGCCAGCAGCAGTCCGGCAATCCACGGCGAGAAGAGCTGGCGCGCCAGTTCCATAAACACACTTTCGCCATTGGCGCGCACGGCGGTATCCAGACCGGGATGGGCGTTGAAATACGCGATGCCGAAAAAGCCCACCGCCACAGCACCGCCCAGGCAGAGAATCATCCACGTCATGCTGATGCGGCGCGCGCGCGGGATGGACGCGGGTGAGTCGGCGGCCATGAAGCGCACCAGAATGTGCGGCTGGCCAAAATAGCCCAGCCCCCAGGCGAGCAGCGAAATGATGCCAACGGCGGTGGCGCCGTCCATCAGGTCAAACTGCGCGGGCGAGATGAAATCTTGCCAGACCTGCCCGTCCTGCAAGGTGCCGTTGATGGCGGCGTAGGCCATGATGGGCGCGAGCAGCAGGGCGGTAATCATCAAGGAAGCCTGAATGGTGTCCGTCCAGCTCACCGCCAGAAAACCGCCGATAAAGACGTAAATGATGGTGCAGCACGCGCCGACCCACAGCGCCGTGTCATATTGCAAGCCAAACATGTTTTCAAACAGCCGCGCACCGGCTACCACGCCCGAAGCGCAGTACAGCGTGAAGAAAATCAGGATGACGATGGCGCTGATGATGCGCAGCAGGTTGTTGTTGTCTTCAAAGCGGCTGGCGAAATAATCGGGCAGCGTCAGCGCGTTGTCCGCCCGTTCCGTGAACAGGCGCAGGCGCGCGGCCACAAGGCGCCAGTTCAGATACGCGCCGATGGTCAGCCCGATGGCAATCCACGATTCCTTGATGCCCGAGACAAACACCGCGCCCGGCAACCCCATCAGCAGCCAGCCGCTCATGTCGGACGCACCGGCAGAGAGCGCGGTGACAAAACTGCCCAGCCGCCGCCCGCCGAGGATGTAGTCAGACAAATCGCGCGTATAACGATAGCCCAGCCAGCCAATCAACAACATGCCCGCGAGATAGACGCCGAACATGAAGAAAGTGGGATGATTCCAGCTCATGCAATGCAGCTCCGTGAATTTGCGGGAAAAGTTCGCCGCGAGGTTGTCGGAAAAGTGAGCGCGGATTGTATCACCCGCGCCTTGCGGGGACGGCGGGCGGCGGCGGCGCACGCGGAAGGGAGCGATGCGGGATGGCAGATTATTCTTCGCAGGTGCCGCTGTCGGGCGAACCCCATGAGGTGCCGTCCAGATTTTTGCTGTACGCCCGATAGGCTTTCCGGCGTTCCCGGGTGTTGACGGTGAGGTCTTCCAGTTTTGTCCCCACGACGAGGGGGTCTTTGTCGCCGCCCTCACCAGCAAATCGCTCAAAAAGGCAGGAAATTGCCTCCGAGGATTTGCGGCCAACCAATCTGGCGGCGTCACGGCTGATGGTGCCTTTCGTAATCGCCAACTGCATGGCGCGCGCAAACTGCTCGGCGGCCTTGCGCTGGGCGGGTTCGGGGTAATGCTGGGCAATGTAGGCGTCTACGTCGTCGCGGATGCCGTTGGTGTCTTGGTCGGAACCTTCCAGGCTCTTTGTGGGCGGGGCGCTGCGCGCTGCCATCTCGGCGAGTCGCTCGTCATCGGTGCGATAGGCAAACGTTTCCAGAGGCGGGCAGGCGTCGGCGTCATCCGGCGCGGCAGTGCAAAAATCGTTGACGCAGTGAGGCAGGGGGATTGGAGGACAGTGGGCAGCATCCTGTGGGGCGGGCGCGTTTGCGCGCTCTTCGCTATGGACGGGGCAGGCGAGCAGGGCGGCGGCTGCGATTGCAAACAGTTGTTTCTTCATTTGTTTATCTTGCGACGGGACGGAATACAGACTGACCGCAAATTGTATCACCCGGCCTTGCGGGGTAGAAAAAAGCGGGAAGCGCGCAATGGCTTCCCGCTTTGGGTTGTAGGCGGCGGCTTAGTCGTAAGTAACCTTATATGCCGGGGAAGGTTAGCATGGCGGTGAATACCAGTGATGCTATCGTAGTAGCGATACGGGATGTCAGATTATTTTTCACAATTGTCTCCGTCGGAAGAACCCAACGCGGTACCGTTCAAGGTTTTGTTGTAGGCAAGATATGATTTCAGCCGTTTTTTTGTGTTGGCGGTGACTCCTTCCAGTTTTTCCACTACAGCGGCGGGATATGCGCTGCCGTTCTCGCCGTCGAATCGGTCAAAAATGCAGGAGATCGCAGCAGAGGAACGGCGGTCAATCGCTCTGGCAGTGTCGACACTGGTTGAGCCTGTTGTAACCGCTTCCTGCATGGCGCGTGCAAACTGCTCGGCGGCCTTGCGCTGCGCGGGTTCGGGGTAGTGCTGGGCGATGTAGGCGTCCACGTCGTCGCGGATGCCGTTGTTGTCTTGATCGGAGCCTTCCAGACTGTCGGAGCGATCCAGCTTGGGAATGCGACCGCGATTTTCCAGATCAGCGAGTTTCTCGGCGGCGGAACGCTTGGCAGGGGCTGCCGGAGGATTGGAATCTTCCGGCGGAACGGACGGAGTGGTCGTTGGGGCGGGTGAAGAAGGCGCTTGACTGGATGCGTTTGCGGCTTCTTCGCTGTTGCCAGAGCTTGCCAGCAGGGCTGTCGTCAAGAGCACAAACAGTTGTTTTTTCATTTGTTTCACCGTCCTTGTGGTTGGGCTGGATGCAGCATTTGCCGCAGGTTGTAGATAGGGTGGGGGCACAAAAAAGCGGGATGCGGGCGCGCGTGACGCCGACAGGTTGCCTTTTGTGGGTTGATTGTACAAAATGCCACGCATTGACTGAAAGTTTGCAGGCGTTTCTGCAAGGCGTGCAAGATGATTGAGCGGGATGAATTAGAAAAAATCAAGTCGCAAATGTGGTCGTTTGCGAGCAAATTGAATGATTTGCAGTCGCGGGTTGCTGTGCTGGAAGCGCAAAATGCGCGTCTGCGGGAAGAAAATCGCGCGCTTGCGCAGCCAGTGGATTTTGCGCTGCCTGAAAATGAATTGTCCGCGCAAACGGCGCAGATTGCGCAGGAAAATGCAGCGTTTGAACAGCCGGAAAACAGGGAAGACGCGCCAGAAAATCCATTTGTTTTGTCGGCACCGGTCGCGCCGCCGCCCGAATCCATTGCATCACCGCAGCAGCAGCCGGAAGAATTGGCGTATGCCCAGCCCGCCGGGTACGAAAAAGCGCCGGAATATGCTGTGGACAATCCTGGTTCGCGGGCGATTGACTGGCTGGCAGGCGGCAATGTGTTGCTGAAAGTGGGCGTGCTGGTGTTGTTTTTGGGGCTGGCGTTTTTGCTGCGCTATATCGGCGGGGCGGTGCCGCTTTCCGTGCGCTATCTGGCGGTGTTTGCGGCAGGCGTGGCGGCGGCAGTGGGCGGCGAAATTTTGCAGAACAAACGCCGTGATTATGGTTTGACGCTGCAAGGGTTCGGCTTTGGCGTTATGTATCTGACCGCGTTGGCGGCGGTGAAGCTGCACAATATTCTGCCTGCGAATGTTGCCTTTGCCGTGATGGTGGTGGCAGTGGTGCTGATGGCGTGGCGGGCGGTGGTGAAAGACGCAAAAATCATGGCGCAGGTGGCCGTCATTGGTGGTCTGGCCGCGCCGGTGTTGACGGCGGACGGCACGGGGTCGTATCTGTCGCTGTTTGCGTATCTTGCGATTCTGAATACAGGCGTTGCCGCGATTGCGTGGTTCAAGGCGTGGCGGTCGTTGAATTTGATTGGCGCGATTGGCACGCTGTGGATTATTTTGCAATGGAGCCGGGAATATCACGCCGGTTTGTTTGCAAGCTGCGAATTTTTCCTGATTTATCACTGGCTGCTGTATACGCTGGTGGCCTGCTTTTTTGCGCATCGCACCTTGCAGGAAGAACCCTTGCGGGGCGAATTGCGCAAAATTCCCAATAACGCCAGCCTGCAACGCATTTGGGAGAGTATTTGCGCGTATGGAATGCACATCAGCGCGCTGGATAGCACGCTGTTGTTTGGCACGGCGCTTTCCACATTCTGCCTGCAATATGCGATGGTGAAAGAATGGGAAAACGCGGCGGCGTATTCTGCCCTGCTGTGGGCAGTGGTCTATGGTGGTTTCGCTGTCCATTACAGCCGGAAGGATGAAAATTTTGCGGTGTTGAAACAGGCGTTCGCGGTGTTGTCGGCGCTGTTCGTCACCATTGCCATCCCGCTGGCGCTGGAACAGCAATGGACAGCGTCCGCGTGGGCGCTGGAAGCGGCGCTGGTCTATGTGTTTGGCATGAGGCAGCGCCAGCCGCACACCCGATTGATGGCGCTGGTGGTGTTTGCTTTGGCGGCATTGGCGCAATGTACCGATCTGCGCCTGGCTCCGGCTTCACAGCCAACCGTGTTGCAAGGCTCTGGCATCGGCGCGTTTATCGTCATGGCAAGCGGTGCGGCAATCTATTATTTTTGGGACAGGCTGCACCGCGAAATTTCCGCCCTTTGGGAAAAGAATGCCTTGTCCGTAATAGCGGTGTTGACGCTGCTGAATACGCTGACCCTGCCGCTCATCACCTTGACGCCGTTGCAGTGCATTCCCGTGTTGTCCGTGATGAGTGCGGGCTTTGCGGCCTTGCAGTGGAAAAAGCCGCAAGTGGTATTCAGCGCATTCAGCCTGTTTGCCATTGTGCTGGCCGTATCCTGCATTGGCCGCAATACGCAGCATCATGCGCTGATTGTGGTTTCTGCCGTTTTGTGGATGGTCGCTGCCGATTTGCTGCACAACGCGCGCTGGCGGCGCATCAAACGACAAGGCCGCGTACTGGATGTCAGCAGTCCATTGGGCACAATCAATCTGTGGCTGGGCGTGTCGTTTTCCATCAAACATCTGGCGGAGATTTTGAGCGCGGATGGCAATTTTGCTTCGGTCAGCGCACGGGGCGGTGCGGGCTTGCTGGTCTGGTGCGGTTTGCTGCTGTTTGCCGCCTTTCGCAAATGGCGGGAGGCGCTGTATTCTGCCGTGTTGCTGGCGCTGGGCGGGGCGCTCTATTTCTGGCTGTTTGCCATTCCGAAATGGCAGGCGGACAATATCCTGCTTTCTGGTGCCCTGATTCTGTTCTTTGCCACAATACTGGCTGTTTTCACCCTTTTCAGATTGCCTGAAAACAAGCACGAGCAATACCTGAACAACACCGCGCATTTGAGCGTGTCGCTGGCCTATATTTTCTTGTGGAGCATATTTTTGTACGCCGCGCGCGTGCATTTTGCCATCTTGCGGCCACTGGAAACCCTGCTGGTGCCGCTGGCGGCGTGGTGCGTTTTTACGTACAGAAGCGGCTGGTTTGGGCAATACGCGGCGCTCTATCAGCAAAGCGTCAGCGGCGTGCTCGCCGTGTTTTGCGCCTTGTGGGTATTGCTGGCGAATTTTGTCGCGCCCACGGCTGATTCGCATCTGCCGCTGCTCAATGCCATCGAAATTGGCAGTATTGCCGCCCTTGCGCAATTCTGGCAATGGCAGAAACAAGGCTTGCCGGAAGAGCTTCGCAGCGAAGAGGGCAGGCGCCTCATTCAGGTGGGCATGGCGCTGGTTGCCTTAATCGTGCTCAGTGCGGGCGTGATGCGCTGCTGGCATTATTACGGCGGCATTGCGTGGAACGCCCACGCGCTGTTGTCGTCCTTTGGCGTGCAGGCCACGCTGTCGATTATCTGGTCGATTGCCGCGATTGGCTGCATGTTCATCGCCAACCGGATGCAGCGCCGCCCGCTGTGGCTTGCAGGGGCGGTGCTGATGGGCATTGTGGTGGGCAAACTCTTTCTGGTGGAACTGGCCAACCGGGGCGGCATAGAGCGCATTGTTTCCTTCATCATCGTCGGGCTGCTGCTGCTCTTCGTCGGCTGGTTCGCCCCCGTGCCGCCGAAAGAAGAGGCGTGAGGCGGCGGGCGGGAGAGCCGCCGTCAGGCGCAGCCATGATGCGCGCCCCGTCCGCACCGGCGCGGGTGTGAAAAGTCGCGGGCGGTTGACCCAATGCAGACGCACCTGCCCGCCACTGGCGGTAGAATCCTGAAAACACTGCGTATCCATCACCACAGGAGGAGAAAAACACCATGTCTCATGCTGAATCTCGCCTTCAACTCGCGCCCGGAGTCTCGCAACTGCCGGTGCGCAGCTACTTCGATGAAAAAATCTTCGCCATCGAAATGGAACGTTTTTTCACCAACGGCCCCGGCTACGTGGGGCACCGCCTGATGCCGCCGCAGAAAAACGACTGGCGCTCGCTGGAATGGCTGGACCATTCCCATCTGCTGGTCAATACCGGCGAGGGCGTGGATTTGGTGCGCAACGTTTGCCGCCACCGTCAGGCCATCATGCTGGAAGGGTCGGGCAATTCGGAGCACATCGTCTGTCCGCTGCACCGCTGGACGTATGACATGCGCGGCGAACTGCAAGGCGCGCCGCATTTTGCGCAGCAGCCCGGCTGTCACAACCTTCAGCGCACGCCGCTGGAAGACTGGCAGGGGCTGCTTTTCCGTGGCCCGCGTTCTGCCCGCGAAGACCTCACCGGCATGGCGCACGCCGAGGCATTTGATTTCAGCGGCTACAAGCTCGACCGCGTGGAGCTGCACGAATGCAAATACAACTGGAAGACCTTTATTGAAGTCTATCTGGAGGATTACCACGTCGTGCCCTTCCATCCGGGTTTGGGGCAGTTTGTGACCTGTGACGACCTTTCCTGGCAGTTTGGCCAGTGGTATTCCGTGCAGCGCGTGGGCATCACTTCGTTGCAACAGCCCGGCAGCCCCGTCTATCGCCGCTGGCATGAGGCGGTGCGCGCCGCGCACGATGGCAAGCAGCCCGCGCACGGTGCTATCTGGATGGCGTATTACCCGAACGTGATGATTGAGTGGTATCCGCAAGTGCTGGTGGTCAGCACGCTGATTCCGCGCGACCTGAATCACACCACGAACGTGGTCGAGTTCTACTATCCGGAAGAAATCGTCGATTTCGAGCGCGAATTCGTCGAGGCCGAGCAGGCCGCCTATATGGAAACGGCCATTGAGGATGACGTGATTGGCGAGCGCATGGACCGTGGCCGCTATGCACTGCTGAAAGCGGGCATCAACGAAGTCGGCCCCTATCAGTCGCCCTTTGAGGACGGGATGCAGCATTTCCACGAGTTTTACCGCAAGGAAATGGCCGGCGTGCCGATTGACTGAATCCGCCCACCGGGCAACGCCGCCGCCCGCGCAGCGATGCCCGGGCGGTTTTTTTGTGCCGGCAATCGCACGGATAGTGATTACTCATTGCCTGCGCGGTTTTCCCGCTGTGCGGGTTTTGTTATCCTGTCTCGCATCCGGGCGGGGCGTGGGGTGCCACCGCCTGTTTGCTTTCCTTTCAGGAGTTCGTTGCTGATGAAACCCTCCGCAGACGTACAGCGTCCGCCGCGCCGGACGATTTACATTCTGCCGAACCTGTTTACGACTGCCGCCCTGTTTTCCGGCTTTTACGCCATCGTGCAGGCGATGGGCGGGCGCTTTGATGTGGCGGCGATGGCCATTTTTGTGGCCATGGTGATGGACGGCATGGACGGACGCATCGCGCGGTTGACGCAGACACAAAGCCCGTTTGGTGCCGAATACGATTCGCTGGCCGACATGGTTTCGTTTGGCGTCGCCCCGGCGCTGGTGATGTATGAATGGTCGCTGGGCGGCATGGGCAAGTTTGGCTGGGCGGCGTCGTTTCTGTATTGCGTCACTGCCGCGCTGCGGCTGGCGCGTTTTAACACCAATATTGGCACGGTCGACAAAAGTTTCTTTCAGGGCTTGCCCAGTCCGGCAGCGGCGGCATTGCTGGCCGGATTCATCTGGGTGGCGACGGATGCGGGCATGAGCGGCGCAGACTTGCACGGCAGCGCCTTTGTGCTCACCGTCTTTGCCGGAACGATGATGGTCAGCAACGTGCTGTACTGGAGCGGCAAAAGCATCAACCTGAAAAAGAGCGTGCCCTTCCTTGCCGTGTGCCTGTTCGTGCTGGGGCTGGCGCTGATTTCCATTCACCCGGCGCTGGCGCTGTTTTCGCTATGTTTGCTGTACGGCGTCTCTGGCCCGCTATATTGGTGCGTACGCTGGCTGCGGCGGCGGAGTCGCCTGCAACAACTGGCGGCCAAGCGCGCGCAGATGCACGCGGCGCGCGAACACAAAACCGAATCCAGAACTGAGGTCAATACCGAATCCCCATCCCAATCCACCCCGATACAGGAGTCCGAGCCATGAGCGAAAAAGAAACCCTGATTATTTTTGACACCACCTTGCGCGACGGCGAACAAAGCCCCGGCGCATCCATGACGCGCGAGGAAAAGCTGCGCATTGCCCGGCAGCTGGAAAAAATGCGCGTCGACGTCATTGAAGCCGGCTTTGCCGCCGCTTCGCCGGGCGATTTTGAAGCGGTGAAAGGCATTGCGCAGACGGTGCGCGAGTCGACGGTTTGCTCGCTGGCGCGCGCCAGTGAAAAAGACGTGCGCACCGCCGGTGAGGCCATTGCCCCGGCGGCGCGCGGGCGCATTCACACGTTTATCGCCACCAGCCCGATTCACATGGAGAAAAAGCTGCGCATGACGCCCGATGCCGTGCTGGAAGCAGCGGTGGCTGCCGTCAAGCTGGCGCGGCAATTTACCGACGACGTGGAATTTTCCGCCGAAGACGCGGTGCGCTCGGAAACCGACTTTCTCTGTCGCATCTTTGAAGCCGTCATCGCCGCCGGTGCGAGCACCATCAACGTGCCCGACACCGTGGGCTATTCGTTGCCCGAAGTGTGGGGCGCGCGCATCCGTGAGCTGATTGAGCGCGTCAAAGGTGCCGAGCGCGTCATCTGGTCGACGCACTGCCACAACGACCTGGGCATGGCGGTGGCCAATTCGCTGGCCGCCGTGCAGGCGGGCGCGCGGCAGGTGGAATGCACCATCAACGGGCTGGGCGAGCGCGCGGGCAATGCCTCGCTGGAAGAAATCGTCATGGCCGTGCGCACCCGCGCCGATTTGTTCAACGTCACCACTCGTCTGGACATCAGCCAGATTGTGCCGGCCTCCAAACTGGTCTCGCAGATTACCGGCTACCCCGTGCAGCCGAACAAGGCCATCGTCGGTGCCAACGCCTTCGCGCACGAATCCGGCATCCATCAGGATGGCGTGCTCAAACACCGCGAAACCTACGAAATCATGCGTGCCGAAGATGTCGGCTGGGGGGCGAACAAACTGGTGCTGGGCAAACTTTCCGGTCGCAACGCCTTCCGCACCCGCCTGGAAGAACTCGGCATCGCCATCGAGTCGGAAGCGCAACTGAATCAGGCGTTTGCCCGCTTCAAGGAACTGGCCGACAAAAAAAGCGAGATTTTCGACGAAGACTTGCAGGCGCTGATGAGCGATGAAGAAGTCACTTCCATCAACGAGCGTTTCCGCTTCGTGGCCGCCTGCTTCCATTCCGAAACCGGCGAGCCGCCCCGCGCCGAGCTGACCTTGTCCGTCGACGGCAAGGAAACCACTTGCCGCGCCACCGGCGCGGGGCCGGTCGACGCGGCGTTTCAGGCCATTGAAAGCGTGGCCAACAGTGGCGCCAAGTTGTTGCTCTATTCCGTCAATGCCATCACCACCGGCACCGATGCGCAAGGCGAAGTGACCGTGCGCCTGTCGCGCGACGGCAAGGTGACGAACGGGCAGGGCGCGGACACCGATGTCATCGTCGCTTCTGCGAAAGCCTACGTGAACGCGCTCAACCGCCTGTATGGCGGCGTGCCCAACAAGCTGAACCCGCAGGTGTGACGGCGTGTTGTATCAAGACGGCGGCGTGATTTCTTCCGCCGCCGTTTGTTTTGCGGCCAGACTCGGGCGCGTGCTGCGGGCAAAGCCCAGTACGCAGAGGAACAAGGCGCAGGCCAGCAGCAATTCAATGGCGGCCAGCGCGCCGGTGGGCGGCGGGTCAAAGATGCGCACTGCGCCCTCGGTTACATAGAGCAGTTCCAGCATGGAAAACCACTGATAGGTATAACGCCGTCCGCGCCACAGGCCGGGCAGGGCGATGAGCAGCGGCAGCGCCTTCAAGGTCAGCCACGAGCCGCCCGGACGCAGTGGCGCCAGCCAGCCTTCCCACAGCACGCAATGGGCGGCGAGCAGCAAAAGCAGAACGATTGTGGCAGTGCGCCAGCGGGCAGGGGAGTGTTTCACGAAGCGGTATACTGAAAAAAACAGTTTGCGGAGGACGGCAATGCCGAAAGTATACTGGCCACGGCGCGCGCCGCCTGCGGCAATCATGGAGCCGCTGCGGGCAACGCGCGATTTTTTTGCGCTGATGGCGCAGCGTTTCCAGGATGTGCAGTGCCCGCAGGTGGCCGGCAGCCTGACCTACACCACGTTGCTGGCGCTGGTGCCGCTGCTGGCGGTGACGCTGGCGCTGTTCAGCAAATTCCCCGCCTTTTCCGAACTGGGCGAGGCGCTGGGCACGTTTTTGCAATCCAACGTGCTGCCGCCCGCCGCCTCCCAGATTGTTACCACTTACGCGCTGCAATTTTCTGAAAAAGCGGCGGGACTGACGCTGTTTGGCACCTTCGGCCTGATTATCACCACCTTGTTGCTGCTGGGCACCATCGAAAAGGTGCTCAACGCCATCTGGGGCGTGCATCAACTGCGCCCGTGGCTGACCCGCATGATGATTTACTGGGTGGTGCTCAGTCTGGGGCCGCTGGCGCTGGGCGGCAGCGTCTATGCCACCAGCCGCCTGGCGGCGCAAACGGTCGGCATGATTGGGCAACAGGCGGGCGAAGGCTTTTCCATCCTGATGGCGACGTTGATGCCGGTGTGCCTGCTGGGGCTGCTGTTTGCCTTCCTCTATTTTTCCGTGCCCAACGCACGTGTGCGCATCTCGCACGCGCTCATCGGCGGGTTGGCCGCCGGCGCGGGGTTCGTCTTCATGCAGCAGGCATTTGCCCATTTTTTGGCGAAATTCCCCACCTACACGCTGATTTACGGCACTTTTGCGGTGCTGCCGATTTTTCTCGTCTGGCTCTATCTTTCCTGGCTGGTCGTGTTGCTGGGCGCGCTGATTACGGCGGCGCTGCCCTCGTTTTTTGAACGGCGCGCCATCGCGCCCCAAGTGCCCGGGCAGGAAGTCTGGTGCGCCATCAACATGCTGTGCGCGCTGGCCAGCGTGCGCCTTGGTACGGGCGGGGCGCTCAGTTTTGAAGCCTTGTACGCGCAGGCGGGCGCATCGCGCGATGCCACGGGAGCCATTCTGGAAGACATGCGCAACTATGGCTGGGTGGCGCGCACGGACGAACAAGGCTGGGTGCTGGCGATTGCGCCCGAAGTGTTGCGGTTGCGGGAAATTGTCGCCCGCTTTGCGCTGGATGCTGCGCACTGGCAGGCGCTGCCGCGTCCATGTGGCGGCGTGCTGGCTGCCCGGCGGATTCAGCAGGCGCTGGAAGCGCAAGACTGCACTTTGCAGGAACTCAGTTTGTGGGCCGCGCAGGATGCGGGCGCGAAGGAAGGCGAGGACGCAGAAGCGGCTGCCGACACGGATGCGCCGCCCGCCGACGCGCAAGAAAACGGCCTGCGGGAAGGGGATGGCCATCTTGCTTCTTTTCCAGAATCCGACTAAAATCCAAAACTTTTCTGTAACGAACAGGTTTTAGAGGAATCTGGCATGGTTGTCATCCGTCTTGCCCGTGGCGGCTCCAAACACCGCCCGTTTTACACCATTGTTGCCGCCGACAAGCGCAACCGTCGCGACGGTCGCTTTATCGAGCGTCTTGGCTACTACAACCCCTTTGCCGCCGAGCACGAGCAAGGGCTGGTAGTCAATCAGGAGCGCGTTGATCACTGGTGTGGTCACGGCGCGCAGTTGTCGCCCACGGTCGCCCGTCTGGTCAAGCAGGCAGCCAAGGCTGTCAAGGCTGCGGCCTGATTGCGGCGGTTTGCCGGGCGCCGGTCGCAATGTCCGCGATGGTGGTCATGGGGCGTATCCGCGCCCCGTATGGCATCAAGGGCTGGGTGAAAGTCCAGCCCTATGCGGATGACCCGCTGGACTGGGGCGAGATGGCGCAATGGTGGCTGGCCGAAGACGAAAACGCGCCCGCGGAAGCGTGGCGGCCTGTGGCGCTTCGGGATTGCCGTGCGCACGGCAACGAAATGATTGCCGCCTTTGAGCAAACCACCG
>JAFSWK010000093.1 GCA_017444505.1 Rhodocyclaceae bacterium
CTCTGGCGGGACGAAGCCGACCGCCTGCTGCGCCATTTTTCCTTCATTCCCTACGCGCGGCTGGATGACCTCATGGTCAGCTACGCCGTCAATGGCGGCGGCGTCGGCCCGCATTTTGACGATTACGACGTTTTCCTGCTGCAAGGCATTGGTCGGCGGCGCTGGCAGATTGCCAACCAGAGCGACCGCACCGTAATCGAAGGCGCGCCGCTGCGAATCCTCAAAGATTTTCGCCCCGTACACGACTGGGTGCTGGAAACCGGCGATTTGCTCTACCTGCCGCCGCACTGGGCGCACAACGGCATCGCCATTGGCGAGTGCATGACCTATTCCGTCGGTTTCCGTTCGCCTTCGTTTGATGAGCTGGGGCGCGAATTTCTCTACTGGATGGCAGAGCGCCAGTCGCTGCCCGGCATTTATGCCGACCCCGGTCTGAAGGCGCAAAAGCGCCCGGCGCGCATCGACCCGATGATGGTCGCCAAGATTGCGCAAGTGTTGGCGAACATCCGCTGGCAGCGCAGCGATGTTGCCGCGTTTCTGGGCGAATATCTTTCCGAACCCAAGCCGCAGATTTTTTTCGAGCCGCCCGAGAACCCGCCCGCGCAGGAAGATTTTGCCCGCCAGGTAGCGGCGCACGGCGTGCGGCTGCACCGCAAAAGTCTCATGCTGTGGACGGATGCGGGCATCTACCTGAACGGCGAAAAACTCGATTGCAGCGGGCTGAACAGCGCCGAGCGCGAGCTGCTCACCCGTTTTGCCGACACACGCATATTGCCGCCCACGGTCTGCTCGCCCGCCTTGCTGGAATTGTTGTACGGTATGCTTGTAGACGGCTTTCTGAATGAGATTGATAAAGACAGCGCAGAGGAGTGAGCACAATGGAACAGGCTGATGATCGCACCGCGCGCGCGCCGGAACCGGAAGAGGGCGCGCAACCTGCCCGCAGCGGGGGATTGTTTACGGGAATGCAGGAATACCGCGATGCGCTCTGTCAGTTGATTTCCAGCGTGGAACGTTCCCTGCTGGTGTTTGACAACTCACTGATCGACCTCGGCATTGAATCGCCCGGCGCGGTGGCGGAGCTTTCGCAGCTATGCACCCGCAGCGAGCACCAGCCCTGCGTGCGCATTTTGCTGCGCAAAACGGCCTCGCTGCACGAACACGCCCCGCGCCTGATGCGCTTGATGACCTTTTTCGGCCACCATATTGAACTGCGCGTGATGGACAGCGATTATCCGTTACCGGCCAGTATGCACGCCCCCTTCGCGGTGGGCGACCGGCGCAGCATCGTGACCCGTTTTCATTATGAAAGCCAGCGCGGCAAATACCTGCCCCACGACACCGCCGCCGCCAACCGCCTGAGCAACCGCTTTGAAGAACACTGGTGCCGCGCACAAGGCGGTCCCAGAGTGACCACGCTGGGACTGTGAGCGCCACGCGCGGGTTTTCAATCCACCATGTCGGAAAGTTTGCGGGCGTCGAAGTTTGGGTCGGGGCGTTCGGCGGCTTCCAGGTGTTTGAGCAGACCGCTTTGGCGCAGTTGGGCGACCAGCGCATCGAGGCGCGCGTCGGTTTGTTGCGCGTGGTCCAGCAGGCCATGCACGGCGCGACCCAGCGGGTCTTCCTGTTTGGCGGTCACACCATAGGCGGTGAAAGGCTGCTGCGTGGGCGGCGCTTCGCTGGGCTGTTCTGATTCGGGCTGAATGATGCGCGCCGGATTGCCCACCGCCGTGGCGCGCGCCGGTACGGGTTTGGTGACCACGGCGTTGGAACCAATCTTGGCGCCTTCGCCCACGGTAAAGCCGCCCAGCACTTTTGCGCCAGCGCCGACAACCACGCCGTTTTCCAGCGTCGGATGGCGTTTTTCGCCGCGATAGAGCGACGTGCCGCCCAGCGTCACGCCCTGATATATCGTGCAATCATCGCCCACCACGGCAGTCTCGCCGATGACCACGCCGTTGCCGTGGTCGATGAACACGCGGTGGCCAATCTGCGCGCCGGGGTGGATTTCAATGCCGGTGAGCATCCGCCCGAAATAGCTGATGCTGCGCCCCAGCCAGAACCAGTTCCGGCGCCAGGCCGCGTGCGCCAGACGGTGGAAAATGATGGCGTGCACGCCGGGATAGCAAAACAGCACTTCCGCAAAGGAACGAGCCGCCGGGTCGCGGTCGCGGATGCAGGCGACCTCAATGCGGATTTGCGCCAGCCAGCGGTGGATGCTGTTCAGAATGCGGATGCGCAGCAGTTTTTGTTTCCACCACCGCACTTCGCGCAGCGCGGGCGGCAGAAACGGCAAATCGTGCTCATCTGCGGCGGCGGGCGCTTCGCGCTCGTAGGTTACAAAGCTGTACGGATGTTCGTTCTTTTCATCCGCCGGGTGCGATTCGCGGGCGGTCTCTTTGAACGCCGTCCAGTCGATGGACGGAAAGCAGGCATCGCCCTCGGGCGCGGCGTCGACCTCGGTCAGATGCAGACTGTCGGCCAGCGGCAACATCTGGCGATACAGCTCGCTGCCGCCGATGACAAAGCAACGCTGCGCGCCCAGACAGGCGACCCGTTGCAGCGCGGCCTCAATGCTGGTGCAAGCGTGTGCGCCCACGGGCGCGAAAGCCGCATCGCGCGAAAGCACGATGTTTTCGCGGCCCTCCAGCGGCTGCGGCAGCGATTCCCACGTCTTGCGCCCCATCAGTACGGGGTGTCCCAGCGTGAGCGTGCGAAAGCGGCGCAAATCGGCGGAAAGACGCCAGGGCAAGCGATTGTCGCGGCCAATGACGCCATTGCGGGCAACGGCGGCAATCAGGGCAATGTGCGGACGGGCGGGAGCGTGTTCGTTCATACGGCAACGGGGGCGGCAATGTGCGGCTGCGGGTGGTAATCGAGCAGCGCAAAATCTTCAAAACGGAAGGCGAAAATGTCTTCCACGGCGGGATTGATGCGCATCGTCGGCAACGCGCCCGGCGTGCGCGCCAGCTGCGTGCGCGCCTGTTCGATATGGTTCAGATACAAATGACAATCGCCGCCCGTCCAGATGAACTCAGCGGGTTGCAGACGGCACACCTGCGCCACCATCATGGTCAGCAAAGCATAAGAAGCGATGTTGAACGGCACGCCCAGAAAAATATCCGCGCTGCGCTGGTAGAGCTGGCAGGACAAGCGGCCATCGGCGACGAAAAACTGAAACAGCGCATGGCAAGGCGGCAGCTTCATCTGCGCAATGTCTGCCGGATTCCACGCCGACACGATATGGCGGCGGGAATCGGGGTTGTTTTGCAGCCCCGCAATCAGCTCACGAATCTGGTCGATTTCGCCGCCCTCGCGCCTCGGCCAGTGCCGCCACTGATGACCATAGACCGGCCCCAGGTCGCCGTGCTCGTCCGCCCATTCATCCCAGATGCTCACCCCGTTTTCGCGCAGGTAAGCGATATTGGTCTCACCGCGCAGAAACCACAGCAATTCATGGATGATGGAGCGCAAGTGCAGCTTTTTCGTGGTCAGCAACGGAAAACCGTCTTGCAGGTTAAAACGCATCTGCCAGCCGAACACGGCGCGGGTACCCGTGCCGGTGCGGTCAGCTTTCTCCACGCCGTTTTCGAGGGCGTGACGCATCAGGTCAAGATAGGCTTGCATGGGCGGAAAAACGGTGGACGGGGCGCAAGATTGTACCCTGCGGCTGCCCGCTACGGACGCGCTCGCCTACGGCAACATTGATACCGCTGCCTGTTACATGCCACGCCGCATCCCGTTGTGACCTGTCATGCACCACGGCGCTCCCGCAACCGTTTTGGGTTTGATGAATCGTCCCACGTCGCCTTCGGCTTCCGGCTCGTTCAAACAAAGCGATGCTTTGTTTGGCCTCGCCCCCTACAACATCGCGCGCACGGAAACGCCGCGCGCACAAAAA
>JAFSWK010000094.1 GCA_017444505.1 Rhodocyclaceae bacterium
CAGATCGGCGATGCCCGCGGCGTTGGCCAGGGGGCTGTCCGGGAGGATTTCGGGGAGGACGACTTCGCATTCAGGCACTTCGGTGCGCGTGGAGTCGTTTTCTTTGTGCACGAAGATGGCGGCGACGCGCACGCGGAGAATCTCACCGGCAGGCGGCTGGAATTTGCTGGACATTTTGCCGACGATGCCGCCTTGCGGGTCATACAAATCCCATTTTGCGGTGTTGTTGCGCGGCGCTTGCAGCCGCAGTTCGTCGCCCACTTCCAGACGGGCAATGCGGCGGCGGGCGGCGGCATTACCTTTGTATGCCGGCCAGGAGAGGATGACCTCATTCTGTCCGGCGATGTGCAAAACGCAGTCGAGTTCGGGCTGGCGTTTGCCCACGGGGGCGGGCGTGGTGCGCAGGCACAGGGGGGCAATGTCGGGCAGGAAGGCGTGCGGCACGCCGGTGTGCGTACACAGGGTGAGGGTTTTGCGGGCGCGGGTCATGGCGACGTAGTACAGGCGGCGTTCGTCGTCGCTATTCCGTTGCCATTTGCCGTGGTCGAGCAAAAGGACGTGGTCAAATTCCAGCCCTTTGGCGCGGTGGGCGGTCATCAGCAGCAGGGGGCCTTGCGTGCCCGGGTCGATGTGTTTTTTGCCGGAACCAAATTCGTAGAGGCTTTCGATGACTTGCTCGACGAGGCGTTCAAGCTGCGGGGCGCTGTCTTCGGTCTCCACGATGAAACTGGCCAGCGTGGCGCGCTGCGGGTGGTCGATGTAGCTGCGAACGTCCGCACGCCAGCGGCGGCGAAACCAGCGCGAGAGCGTGGCAGGGCGCAGCAGGCTGCGGCGGCGGCGATGGGCGCGCAGCAGCGCGAGCAGGGCGGCGCCTTCGCGGGTGCGGTGCCGTTCGGGCGTGAATTGGGCTTCGTTGAGCAGGCGCACGGGCACATTGTGCCGACGGCAGAGCACGGCCAGCGCGGTGAGGTCTTCCCATTGGCGGGCGATGACGGCAAAGCGGTGCCATGCGGCGCCTTCGGGCGGGGCGGCCAGCTTGTGCAGACGCTGGATTTCGGCAAACACGAGTTGCGCGGCAAGGTTGCCGTCTGCGGGCAGTTCCAGCAGATGCACGCGCCCGTCGGTGACGGGGTCGCGTGCGCCAAATTCGCCGCCTTTGGGGTCGTCTTTGCGCGAGTGGTTGATGCGGATGGGGGCGTCGGTTTTCATGCGCTCGCGCGCGGGGGCGATGAGGGCGTTGGCCGCTGCGATGATGTGGGCGGTGGAGCGGTAGTTTTCCAGCAGATGGGCACGCTGAGCGTGGTAGTCGCTTTCAAAACGGCGGATGAAGCGCACGTCGGCGCCGTTGAAGGCGTAGATGTTCTGGTCATCATCGCCGACGGCGAGCATGTGGAGGCGGTCTTGCTCGCTGCGCAGCGCCTTGCCTGCAAAGGCGCTGATGAGTTCGTAGGCGTCGTTGTCGATGTCCTGATCTTCGTCGATGAGCCGATAGCGGCAACCGGCCAGCGCGCGGTCGCGGCGCAGGGAGGCGGCGAAGGTGTCGCCGTCTTCGTCGCGCGCTTCGGCGGCCTGTTGCAGCAGGGCAGTGGCGCGCGGGATGATTTCGCCAAACTGGATTTCTTCGCCATATTCGTGGGCGACGGCAAAACTGGTGCCAGTGATGCGCAGCGCCAGCGCGTGCAGGGTCTGGATGACGACGCCGGCGGCATCTTCCTTGACCAGCGCCCAAAGCCGCCGACGCACTTCCAGTGCGGCGCTGCGGTTGTAGGCGAGCACCATGATGGCCTCGGGCGGCACCTGACGCTCGCGCAGCAGCCAGGCGACACGATGCACAATGACGCGGGTTTTGCCGCTGCCAGGTCCGGCAAGGACGAGCAGGTTTTGCTCCGGCTCGGCGGCAACGATGGCTTGTTGGTCGGGGTTTTTGAGGTCGAGCAGAATCTTGCGGTGAGATTCTTCGCTGGTGGCCAGCGTGAGCAGGTCTTTGCGCTCGCCCGCAAAATAGCGGCGGGCAAACTCTGCCGCATTCAGTTTGAAATAGTCTTCTACCAGATACAGGGCGGATTGCATCTTTTGCAGGGCAAGCCGGGCGTATTCGCCCATCACGTGCACCTGGGCGATTTTGCTTTCGTAATAGAGTTTCAGCGGCAGAAAGTCTGTTTTGTTGAACAGGCGCCGGTTTTCGGGGGAGAGCGCGATGGTCATGGCAGAGCGGAAAACCGCCTTGCCGCGCGCCAGATGCAGCACTTCGTTGGTGTTCAGGTGAATGAGGCTGGCGTTGAAAATGCGCTCCCAGTCGTGGAACTCGTGCGCTTGCAGTTCTGTGTCGTCGCGCAGTGCTTTTTCCAGTTCGCCGCGTTTGGCGGTGACGAGCAGGCTGTTGCCCTCGCGGCGGCGCGCAAATTCGGCGACCAGCGCGCGGCAGAAAACCAGCCGGCGGGCGCTGATGCCTTCGATTTGCGTCCAGTCGCGCAGCACGCGAATGTCGCGCTCATCCAGACCGCGCGGGCGTATTTCGATGAAGCGGCGGTTTTTGTCTGCGCCGTCGTCATCAAAGGCTTCGGCAAAGGATTTGAGCAGGCGGGCGAGGGTGTCCGGGGTGAAATCTGGCTGGCCGGTGTCATGCCGTATCTGATGGCAGAGCTTGCGCAGGTTGAGCGATTGCCAGTGGCTGCTATCGGCATCCGGCGCGTGTTCGCGCATGTTTTTCAACAGCGCCTGCTCTTGCGCGCAGAGCCGTTCCAGACGCTCGGCAGTGGGGGGCTGGCGGTAGAAGGTGACGCCGATTTCGATGTCGTTATCCAGAATCTGCCAGCGATCCAGGTCGTGCAGCATTTTGCGCACGCGGACGGAATCCGCGCCGCTGGCGAGCATCAGTTCATCGGTGGTGACGCCACGGTCTTCATCCGCCTGAAAGAGCGCGCTGAGGATGGCCAGATAGGGACGGATTGCCTCTTCGCTGGGCAATTCGGGGTTTTTGCGCAGTTTTTCGCGGGCGCTGTCCAAGCTGTCGATGCGCAGGCTGCCGGGGAAAATGCGCACGTGGTTTTCCTTGCGTTCCAGCAGGCGGGCATCTTCCAGCGCGGCGATGGCGACGCGCACTTTCGTGTCGGCGCCGTGGGCGTCCGGGTCGATGCGCGTTTGTTCGGGAATTTCCAGCAAAATTTCGCCACTGGTGGCGACGACTTCGCGCGCGCCGTCCTCGTTGTTGTGGCGGTCTTTGCGGTGAATCTGGCGCAGCGCCTTGAGGATGGATTGAATATCGTGCTGCGTGAGGCGCGAGTGTTTCAGCAGACGAAACTGCACGTCCATGTCCGCTTCGTCATGGAGCAGGATGCAGCGCGCCGGTTTCTGGTCGCGTCCGGCGCGTCCGGCTTCTTGCAGGTAGTTTTCCAGCGAGCCGGGCGTGTCCAGATGAATGACCAGCCGCACGTTGTCTTTGTCGACGCCCATGCCGAAAGCGTTGGTGGCGGCGATGAAGGCGGCCTCTTCGCTGTTGATGAAATTGTCCTGCACCTTGCGCTTTTCTTCGGCATCGCGCCCGCCGTGAAAATAGTCGCAGGCAATGCCCGCGCGCGTGAGATAGTCGGCCAGTTCTTCCGTGGTGCGCTGGCGGGCGCAGAAGATGATGGCGCTCTCATCGTTGCGCTGCGCTTCGCGCAGCAATTCCAGCACGGCGGCGTATTTGGCATTTTGCGCCACGGGGCGCACCTGATAGTCGAGGTTGTCGCGCCGCACGCCGCCTTCCAGACGAACCAGTTCCATGCCCAGTTTTTCGCGCAAGTGCGTGCAAATGTCGTCCATGACATCCTGCTTGGCGGTGGCGGTAAAGCAGAACGCGGGCGAGAGTTGCTGCGGCTGGATTTCGCGGCGGATGCACCGGGCGACGTAGAGATAATCGGGGCGGAAATCGTGCCCCCATTTGGAAAGGCAGTGCGCTTCGTCAAACACCCAGGCGGCGATTTCGCGGTGGCGAATGGCGTTGAGAAAATTGCGGCTGCGGAATTGTTCGGGGGCGACAAACAACATGCCCAAATCGCCCAGCCGCAGCTTGTCCAGCATGTCTTGGCGCTCTGGTGCGGAAAGCAGGCCGTTGAGATAACCGGCGCATTCAATGCCGCGCTTGACCATGCCGTCGACCTGATCCTTCATCAGCGATTGCAGCGGCGAGATGATGACGGTGAGCGCGCCCGTGCGGTAAAAGCGCGCCAGCGCGGGAAGCTGGTAACACAGCGATTTGCCGCCGCCGGTGGGCAAAATGGCGAGCGTGGGCGTGCGCGCAAAGACGTTGCAGGTGATGGCCTCTTGCAGCGAGCGCCCGTCGGGCGTGGTGGGCGTGGCGCGAAAATCGGTGATGGGCGGGAAGTACTGGCGCAGCAGCGCGCGCGGGTCGTGCTGCGCGCGGCACCAGTCGCAGGCGGGGTCAGCGCAGGGCGTGTCACGCAAACGGGTGATGAGTTCGCGGGTGCGCGGAAACTGGTGATGCACCCACGGCGGCAGCACGGAATTGCCGCCGGCGACGCGCAGCCAGGCGATGGCGTAAGCCAGCGGTTTGTGCCATTCGGGTTGCTGCAAGAGTTCGTCCTGCACATGGCGCGCGGCGTGAATGCAGACTTTGCCGCCGGATACATGCCGCCAAGCGGCGCGGGCTTCGTCCAGCGTGGGGCGGCGGGGCTGCTTGCGCAGGCGGGCAAAAAAACTGGCCAGCCCCTTGTCGCTGTCCTCGGGCACGAGCAGATAGTGCAAACACAAGGCTTCGTGCGGATGTTGGGCGACGCGCTCGCGCAGCGCCCCGGTCTGGTCAAGAAAGAGTTCGTAGGCAAGCCGCGCATCTTGTTCGGGGTCGTTGCGCGTGGTGGTGCATAGCTTGTAATCCTTGACCAGCCGGTGATAGGGGTTTTGCGGGAAGGCGATGGGCGAGAGTTCCAGCGTGTCGATGACCGGCAGCTTGAAGAGCGCCAGCGCGCTGTGCAGCGCCTGAAGTTTGGGGCGGTCAAAAGCGACGATGTTGTGGCCGAGCACAAAAGCTGCGCCCTCGGTGAGCCGGTCCAACCACGCAGGCCAATCCCGATTTTTGCCCGACATGCGCCCGCCTTCACCGGTATCCGGACGCCAGGCGCCAATTTCGTGCAACACAATCTGGTCCTGACGTGGGGCGACTTCAATGTCAAGGCACAGACATTTGGCGAGAGTGCGCGGGGGCGGTGTATTCATGGCTCGTCGGAAAGAGAAAGATCCGTCAGGAAAACAGGATAAACCGACGAGGGCTTGCTTGGGCGTCTTGTCCCCGTTTTGTGCTCAGGCATCCCCGCAAGTGCGGGCAAATTGCGGGAGTTCGTCGGGCGGGGGTTCGACGGTGACGGGGGCGATGCCTTCGGCTTGTAGGCGCGTGGCGATGCTTTGGCACAGGTGCAGGGTC
>JAFSWK010000008.1 GCA_017444505.1 Rhodocyclaceae bacterium
AGGTGCGGGCGATGACGGCGCGCGTCGCACCCATCAAGTCCATCAGCGTGATGGTGGAAGCCAGCGCGCTGCTTTTGATGAGCAGCACGAAGTCGTTGCTGTACGCGGGCAGGGCGACGCGGAAGGCGCGCGGCAGGATGATGTGGCGAAACTGTGCGACGCGCGACAAGCCCAGCGCCTGCGCAGCTTCCACTTCGCCGCGCGGCAGCGAGACAATCGCGCCGCGCAGGATTTCGGCGGTGTAGGCGGCTTCGTTCAGGCTGAAGGCGATGATGGCGCACCAGTACGGGCTGGAGAGCACGTTGTCCCACAGCCAGGCGGCTTCCGCGCCCGTGCCGCGCAAAAAGGCAAACTGCCCCAGCCCGTAATAAATGAGGTAGACCTGCACCAGCACGGGCGTGCCGCGCAGAAAATAGATGTAGGCGTAGGCGGGCATCCACAGCAGTTTGTGCTTGGAAATGCGCGCCAGCGCAATGCCGATGGAGAGCACCAGCCCGATGAGGCTGGAAAACACAATCAGGTTCACCGTCAGCCCCACGCCCATGAGGATGCGGTAGGAATGGCGGGCGAAGCTCGCCCACGGTTCCGCGCCGGATTGCCCGACGAGTTCAATCAGCCACTGGCTGATGGCGCGGCACAGGTCGCTGTAGCCGCCGTGGATGGCGTCGTAGAGGAAGAGCAGAAGATTGCTGAGGACGTCCATCATGACTCAGGCCGCCTTGCGCTGGCCACGGTGGGCGTGGCGTTCCAGATGCTGGATGATTTGCATGGCCACAAAGGTGAGCAGCAGATAGATGCCGGAAGCGGCCAGATAAAAGCTGAACGGCAGCTTGGTGAAATTGGCGGCGTTTTCCGCCTGCCGCATCAGTTCATCCAGCCCGATGATGGAGACCAGCGCGGTATCCTTGAGCAGCACGATGAACAGATTGCCCAGCCCCGGCAGCGCCAGCCGCCAGACTTGCGGCAATGTGATGCGGGTGAAGGTGTCGCGGCGCGAAAGCCCCAGCGCCATCGCGGCTTCACGTTGCCCCTTGGGAATTTCCAGCAGCGCACTGCGGAAAACTTCCGCCGCGTAAGCGCCGAAGGCAATGCCCAGCGCCGTGGCACCGGCGACAAAGGCGCTGAGCGCGACATGCTCGCCAGTGATGCGCGAGAGCACTTCGCCCGCGCCGTAATACAGAATCAACACCAGCAGCATTTCGGGCAAACCGCGCATCAGCGTGTTCCACGTATTGGCCAGCCAGCGCAGCGGCGCAAAGCTGGACAACGCCGCCGCCGCGCCGATAAGACCAAGCGCCAGCCCGATCAGCAGCCCGGCCAGGGCGAGCTTGATCGTCATCCACGAGCCGAGCAGGAGCAGGTGGCCGAATCCGTGAAACATGCGCGCGGCTTATCCGAATGCTGCCCGCGCCATCAATAGATGGAGAACGGGAAGTATTTTTCGTTGATTTTCTGGTAGGTGCCGTCGGCCAGCACGTCGTCGATGGCCTTGTTGAAGCGTTCCATCAGCTCTTTGTCGTCTTTTCGCAGGGCGATGCCGATGTGGTCGTCGAGCGGGATGTCTTCGCCCTTGAACTCAAAGCCCTTGCCCGCGTCGGTCTGCAACCAGCCGTAGGCGGGGAATTTGTCGGACACCAGCCCGTCCAGACGGCCTGCGGCCAGATCCAGATAGGCGCTGTCCTGCGTGGCGTAGAGCTTCACGTTGACCACGTCGCCGAGGTTGTCTTCCAGATATTGCGCGGCGATGGTGGCACGCTGCGCGCCCAGCGTCTTGCCTTTGAGCGCGTCCTTGTCGGTGGGGAATGCCTTGCCCTTGGCGGCGACGAAGGCGAGCAGGTTTTTGTAGATGGGCTTGGTGAAGGCGACGACTTTTTGACGTTCCGGCGTAATCGACATGGAGGCGCTGATGGCGTCATAGCGGCGCGCTTGCAGGCCGGGGATGATGCCGTCCCAGTCTTGCGTGACGATTTCGCATTCGGCCTGCATCTTTTCGCACAGCGCCAGCACCAGATCGACATCAAAGCCGCCGGGCTTGCCGCTGGCGTCAATAAAGTTGAACGGCGCATAGGCGCCTTCGGTGGCGATGCGCAGTTTGTCGGCCTGCGCGGGGGCGGAAAAGGTGGCCGCAGCAAGCAGGGCGGCGATGAGGGCAGTACATTTTTTCATGGTGCGTTTTCTCCGTGCGAATGAAAGTGAACAACGAAACAGCTTACAGGTGACTGGCGAGAAATTCGCGGCAACGCGCCGAGCGCGGCTGCGAAAAGACTTCTTCCGGCGGGCCAAATTCTTCAATGCGCCCTTCGTGCAGAAACATGACGTGGCTGGACACATCGCGGGCAAAGCGCATTTCGTGCGTGACAATGAGCATGGTGCGCCCTTCTTCGGCCAGCGAGCGGATGACGCCCAGCACTTCGTTGACCAGTTCGGGGTCGAGCGCGGAAGTCGGTTCATCAAACAGCAGCACTTCCGGCGCCATCGCCAGCGTGCGGGCGATGGCCACGCGCTGTTGCTGGCCGCCGGAAAGGTTGCCAGGGTAGGCATTGCGTTTGTCGGCCAGACCAACCCGCGCCAGCAGCGCCTCGGCCTCGGCGATGGCCTGGGCGCGGTTCAGCCCGCGCACGCGCATGGGCGCGAGAATGAGGTTGTCCAGAATCGTCATGTGCGGCCAGAGGTTGAAATTCTGGAAGACAAAACCGATGCGGGCGCGCATCTTTTCCAGTTGGCGGTGATTGCGGCAGACCAGCTCACCGTGTTTGCCGGCGCGCAGTTGCAGCTCTTCGCCGCGCAGGCGGATGGTGCCGCGCGAGGGCGATTCCAGCAGGTTGATGCAGCGCAGGAAGGTGGATTTGCCCGAACCGCTGGAACCGATGATGGAGATGACGTCACCATCGTGCGCGGCCAGGCTGAT
>JAFSWK010000009.1 GCA_017444505.1 Rhodocyclaceae bacterium
CGAAAACACCTCCATCAACTACCCGTTCAATACCATGTACAGATGGATCAGCATCTGGTAGGTCACGCCTTCCCGCACCAGTCAAGGCCGACCTCACCGGCCTTGACTAGGCGAGAACATCCACGCGCATCTGCCGCCCCTGAAAACGCTGCATAACGGACAGGGCAGATTCAAACAAATCCAAATACTGCTGTCCGATTTCCTGATTGCCGCACGCAAGATGTTCTCGTGCCAGCGCAACACCCTTGCGCGCTATCTGTATGAAATCAAACACCTTATCTTCTTCCGGAAATTCAATCCAGTCTGTTGTTTCGCTAATTCTCAGTCCGCATCCCAGAAAACTCATTATGAACAAGTTAACGAACTCGTCAGTGGATATTTCCCCTCGATTGTATTGTTCATACCTCCATTCATGCAGTTCTTGCCAAGTCATGCGCGAAAAATCCACCGGCTTGCTGCCCTCCGCGCGCTGCGCATCTTCCACCGTCTGCGGCGCGCTGGCGGCGTGGGCGGTAATCTTTTGTACCCGTTCGGTTGCGCGCAGCGAGGCGGTGTATAGATAGCTGGCGCTGCTTGCTTCCACTCTCATCGTCGTCCCCTTTCCCTGTGAAATCGTGCACACTTTTCCAAGCAAGACCCGTGCCAATGCGGGCGGTGATTGACGGCGCGCGCGGGCAAACTTACGATTGCCTGTTTTCCCGTTTGAGCGCACTGCACCATGAAATCCGCCGAAATCCGCCGCAATTTTCTCGACTTCTTCGCCCAGCGCGGGCACGAAGTGGTCGCGTCCAGCCCCCTTGTGCCGCACGAAGACCCAACCCTGCTCTTTACCAACGCGGGCATGAACCAGTTCAAGGATGTGTTCCTGGGCTTTGACAAGCGCCCGTACAGCCGCGCAGCTTCGGCGCAAAAGTGCGTGCGCGCCGGCGGCAAGCACAACGACCTGGAAAACGTCGGCTACACCGCCCGCCACCATACGTTTTTCGAGATGCTGGGCAATTTCAGCTTTGGCGATTACTTCAAGCGCGATGCCATCCTGAACGCCTGGGCGCTGCTCACCGAGGTCTATCAACTGCCGCCCGAAAAACTGTGGGTGACGGTGTATGCCGAAGACGATGAGGCGCATGACATCTGGACGCGCGAGGTGGGCGTGCCCGCAGCGCGCGTCATCCGCATTGGCGACAACAAGGGCGCGCGCTACGCTTCGGACAATTTCTGGATGATGGGCGACACGGGGCCGTGCGGCCCGTGCACCGAAATCTTTTACGACCACGGCCCGGAAATCGCCGGCGGCCCGCCGGGGTCGCCCGACGAAGATGGCGACCGCTATATTGAAATCTGGAACCTCGTCTTCATGCAGTTCAACCGCGACGAGGCGGGCGTGATGCACCCGCTGCCCAAGCCCAGCGTGGACACCGGCATGGGGCTGGAACGGCTGGCCGCCGTGTTGCAAGGCGTGCATTCCAACTACGAAATCGACCTCTTTCAGGCATTGATTGCCGCCGCTGCGCGCATTACCGGCTGTGAAGACCTTTCGCTGCCCAGCCTGAAAGTGCTGGCCGACCATATCCGCGCCACGTCGTTTTTGATTGCCGATGGCGTCATCCCGGGCAATGAGGGGCGCGGTTTTGTGTTGCGCCGCATTATCCGCCGCGCCGTGCGCCACGGCTGGAAACTGGGCGTGCGCGAGGCGTTTTTCTATCGGTTGGTGGAAGAACTCGTCGCGCAAATGGGCGAAGCCTATCCGCAGCTTGTCGCGGAACGCGCCCGCATTGAGGCGACCTTGCGCGAAGAAGAACAGCGTTTCTTCCAGAGCATTGAGCGCGGCATGGAAATCGTCGAAGGCGAAATCGGCGCGCTGAAAGCCGCCGGACAAACCACCTTCAACGGCGAGACGGCTTTCAAGCTGCACGACACCTACGGTTTCCCGCTGGATTTGACCGCCGACATCTGCCGCGAACACAATTTGCAGGTCGATGCCGAGGCGTTCGACGCGGCCATGGCGCGCCAGCGCGCACAGGCGCGCGCGGCGGGCAAGTTCCGCATGGCGGCGGCGCTGGAATATCAGGGCGTGGAAACCGATTTTCAGGGCTATGAAACCACCGAAGTGCAAGATGCGAACATCGTCGCGCTCTATCGCGGCGGCAGCCCCGTGGAGCGTCTGAACGAAGGCGAACAGGGCGTTATCGTGCTTGATTGCACGCCGTTTTATGCCGAATCGGGCGGTCAGGTAGGCGACGAGGGCGAATTGCGCGCACCCGGCGGTCTGTTTGCGGTAGAAGATACGCAGAAAATTCAGGCCAGCGTGTTCGGCCATCACGGGATTGTGACCACCGGCGCGCTGGCCGTGGGGCAGCCGGTTCTCGCGCGGGTCAATCGCGCCGCGCGCGAAGCCACCATGCGCAACCACTCGGCCACGCACTTGCTGCACAAAGCCTTGCGCGAAGTGCTGGGCGAACATGTGCAGCAAAAAGGCTCGCAGGTCGATGCGGAAAAAACCCGCTTCGATTTTTCGCACAACCAGCCGCTTTCCGCCGAAGAAATCGCCGCTGTCGAACGCATCGTGAACCGCGAAATTCTCGCCAACACCGCCACCGCCGCGCGCGTCATGCCGCTGGAAGCCGCCCGTGAAACCGGCGCGATGATGCTCTTTGGCGAAAAATACGGCGACGAGGTGCGCGTGCTCAACATCGGCACGTCCTGCGAATTGTGCGGCGGCACGCATGTGGCGCGTACCGGCGACATCGGTCTGTGCAAAATCGTGCTGGAAGCCGGCATTGCCGCCGGTGTGCGCCGCATCGAAGCAGTCACCGGCGAAGGCGCGCTGGCGCTGGCGCAACAGCAAGAAGCACGTCTGGCGCAATTGAGCGCGCTGCTCAAGGTCAAGCCCGAAGAGCTGCCTGCGCGCATCGCCACCTTGCAGGAACACCTGCGCGCGCAAGAAAAAGAACTCGCCCGTCTGGCCTCCAGGCTGGCCGGTGCGCAGGGTGAAGAACTGCTCGCCCAGGCCGTCGACATTCAGGGCTTGCAGGTGCTCGCCGCGCAGCTTGACGGCGCGGACGTTGCCCGTTTGCGCGAAACCGCCGACAAGCTGCGCGACAAACTCGGCGC
>JAFSWK010000095.1 GCA_017444505.1 Rhodocyclaceae bacterium
CACCTCCACCTGATACAGGTGCTTCACCACGGACGGATTCACCACCGGATTCACCACCGGCTTCACCGGCCCCACCAACGGCGCCGGCTCCACCACCGCGCGGTTTTCTTCCATGTTTTGCAGCGCGCTGCGCGTCACCGTCACCGTCACTCCCCCCTGTTCCTGCCCTGCGTAGCTGCACCAGAGTTTGCATTGCTGGTGTATGGTGGGCAGAACGAAACTACTACTGAAAAGACTACTCAAAAAACCACGGTGACACCCTTGCTCAGCAGCAGGCGTGCACTGCGCTGACCGCGGCGTACAGAACGCCCACGTATCCGTGCCGCAAGTGAAATAACGCGCGTCTGCGGTGAAGGAACAGGCGCCTCCTTCGTCACATGAACCGGCAGGCCGGATATCCACCTGAATGAGCGGCGAGGACGAGGACGCGGCTTCTTCGCGCTGCGGGATGACGTTTACGGTGCCTGCGCCGCGCTGCGTCGCAGCGGTCGACCACAGTTTCGGCGCAACCAGCCGCCCCGTGCCCTGATTCGGGCTGGCGCTGGCCGGCTTGCCTGCCGACGTTGCCGCCAGCCGCGTCAACGAAAGGCCGCCGTCCGCCTTAATCTTGCCCGCCGCAAGCACGCTGCCCAGCGCCGGATTTTCCACCCTGAACGCGCCGTCATACGTCGTGACGGAATCGCGCGCCACGATCCGCTGCGCGGTTCGCATTGCGGACTCTGTAAGCAGCGCGCGCAACTGCTTCTGCAAGGTAAGACC
The DNA here is from genome assembly GCA_017444505.1 of Rhodocyclaceae bacterium. Lineage (GTDB taxonomy): Bacteria > Pseudomonadota > Gammaproteobacteria > Burkholderiales > Rhodocyclaceae > JAFZMK01. Next base: position 760 of record JAFSWK010000095.1, read on the forward strand.
CTCTCCTCCATCCCCCTGCAAATCCAAATCCGCCTTGAGGAAAGTTTGCACAGTCCCTACCAGTTCGTTTAGCCAAATCCTGTATCTAGTCTGGCACGCGCTTAGGGCCTCATACTTGCACTTGCCGTCTTCAAGATCGCTGCGCAAAACCGCCACTTCGTCACCCAGTTTCTTCATGAAATCTGCGATTTGATCCCTTTGCGTGCGCCAGGGTGAGTCGGCGAGGTTTGAGACTTTTAGGAAAATGCTGAACCTGTTGCTCGCATCCAGCAGTTTGTCGACCTGAGTCACCAACTCCTGTTCCGCATTGCTGAGTGCCATGCGCGAGGTCGTGCCCTGCGTGGCGGAATTGATCACAATCCCCCGCACCGCCCCCGACGAAGCCTCCTCCCCGGCCAGCGGCAGACGACTGCCCAGCGAGGTCGTGCCCTGCGTGGCGGAATGAACCACAATCCCCCGCACCGCCCCCGACGAAGCCTCCACCTCGGCCAGCGGCAGGCCGCCCAGCACGTTCAGTACCGCCGTTTCCTTGATTTCGTCTGCGGAATTGATCAGCACGGCTCGGGACGCGCTGTCAACGCTTTGCAGCACAGTGTTTATGGTCGCTTCCTCTTCGTCGTCAGGCTCGTAATCGGCGCAGCCGCACAGCAGCGCGGTGGCGCACAGGGGAATGAGGGCGCGGAAAAATTGAGATGACATCGAAGTAAACATGATGGCTATCCTCCTGTTGCGGGCGAAACGCCGTTCGCCCCGGAAACATCCGGCGCAATCCGCTGCGCCACGGGGTAGCCGCCCATGGAGCCGGACACCCCGTAGAAGGCCGCGTCGGCGCCGGTCATGCATACATCGCCCATCATGCCTTCGGGCGTGCAGTCCGCATAGGCAATGCGGGCAAGCTGGCGAGCATCGAGCGGCGCGAGCGCATCGCGCGGGACAAAAATTCGCACGTAGGCGTTGCCCGCATTCGGCTGCGAGCGGGCGCCGCCATCGTAACCGTAGTATAGCCCTCGTCCGCTGCCGGGTGTCCACCCGTCCGTGCCGCCATCGCGCGGCGAGGCCGAAAGGGTATTCGTCGTCGGCAGCCGGAAGACCGTAACCAGTGTGCCGCCGGCGGCCTCATCGGTCACCACGGATAACTGGTGAGTCAGCACGACGTGCGACATTTCTTCCCACGCGCCCGTGCCGTTCGCCTGTCCGGTCATGGATTGCGAAAGCGCGCCGTGCAGGTTGCGAATCTCGCCCGTGCGCTCGTCGCGCTCAAAGGCGCCGATAAAGAGGGTGTTGAAAGGTTGCGTGTCCGGCTCAAAAAATACCGCCTGCACCGTATAGCGGCGCACGCCCGCTGCGGGCGCGGGCGCGGGCGCGGGGGCGCGAATTTCCTGCTCGGCCTGCGCGGGGCGGAACTGTTCATCACCGCCTTGACGGGCAAGAATGAGGCAGACGCCTTGCGCGCGCATCTGCACCCAGCCGCTGCCCGCGTCGACTTCGCAAACCTGCGGCGTGCGGCTTTCATAGACGACGGGCAGACCGGAACTGGCGTAGGCGACGGCCTGCGTGCGCCCGCTGGCATCGGGCGCAGGCGGCGCGGGGAAGTGGATTTCTTGCGCGGCGCGCGCGTCTGGCGCGGGCACGTCGGGCGCATCCGCGCCGCAGGCGGCCAGCCAGAGGCAGGGCAACAAAACGGCGACGCGGCGCGCCAGAGGGAGCAAAGATTTTTTCATGCTGTTTTCCTTTTTCCTTCAAAAACGGATGTTCAAACCAACCCAGACCGAGCGCCCCGCGCCGGGCACGGGCGTGCCCCAGGGCAGCGAGCGCGTGCTCATGGATGCGCCCTGCCCCAGATAGGCACCGCCCAGCGGCGGTTGATAAAAGCGGTCGAAGAGGTTGTCGATGCCGAAATCCAGCCGCAGGCCGCGCGTCTCGTAGCTCATGCGGGCATTGACCAAGGCGTAGCCTGCGGTGCGCATTTCGTTGCGCACGGCAGAGCGATGCGTTTTGGCGGCGACAAACTGCGTGTGCACTTCGCCCGCCCAGCGCCCGCGCTGCATGTCCAGACCCAGTTTGAGATTGGCGGGCATGATGTTGTAGAGGCCGTCGCCCGTGGCGCGGTTTTCGCCGCGCAGCAGCCCAAGCTGCGCGTTCAGGTGCAGCCCCGTACGCAGACGCAGGCGGGCGGAAACGTCCAGCCCGACGAGCCGCGCGGGTTGATTGACGTAGCGCAGCAGCACGAAGCCATCGCGCACCTGCGCGTTATTCGCCCCGCACTGGCCGTGCGTGCAGCGTTCGGCGTCGATGAAGTGGCGGATTTCGCTCCACCACGCGCTCATATCCAGTTCATGCGCGGGTTCTTCGCCCGCCGCCTGCCAGTGGCCGGAGACGGCGAAGGTGTGCGCGGTCTCAACGCGCAGGTCGGGATTGCCAATGTAGCCGTTGCCGTCGCCGGTCAGGTTGTTCATCAAGGCGGCCATCGGCTGCGTGCTCCATGCGTACCGCTGGTACAAATTCGGGGCGCGGTTTTTGCGCGCCAGCGAAACTTCATAACGTTGTGTCGCCGTGGGCGTGAAGCGAAGCTGCGCGGCGGCGTCCAGCAAGGTGTCGGCATGGCGGCGCGCACCGGCGTTGAAGCGCGCGGCATCTTCGCCCCACAGCGCCGCGCGGCGGTTGTCATAGCCTTGCACCGCGCCAGTGGCCGTACTCACCCGCGCCAGCCGCGCGCCGAGCACGGCCAGCCAGCGCGCGCTGCGCTGCGTTTCCCATTGCAGCCAGGCTTCGCGCCGTTCGCGCCGTCCGTCGTAGATATTCCAGAACACGTCCGGTTGCATCAC
>JAFSWK010000096.1 GCA_017444505.1 Rhodocyclaceae bacterium
GGGGTGCGCAGGCGGGCGAGCAATTCGCGCAGCCGCGCTTGCGCGCGCCGCCAGGCGCCGGGCACTTCCGGTTCGGCATGGACGATCAGCGTGAGCTTGCCGGAGAGGTTGTCGACAATGGCCAGTTCTTCGGCGACGAGCAGGGTAATGTCGGGCAGCTTGAGCGGGTCGGGCTTTTCCGTGGCGGCCAGTTTGGGTTCGATGTAGCGCACCGTGTCGTAGCCGAAAACGCCCACCAGCCCGCCGGCGAAACGCGGCAGGCCGCGGCGCGGCGGCGCTTTGATGCGGTTCATGAATTCGCCGATGAAGGCGAGCGGGTCGCCGTAATCGCGGCGTTCAATCAGGCGGTTGCCGGTGAGCAGCAGCACGCTGCGGCCATAGACTTCAATGCGTGTGCTGGCCGATAGCCCGATGACCGAATAGCGGCCAAAACGTTCGCCACCCTGCACGGATTCGAGCAGAAAGCTCCACGGCTCATTGGCGAGTTTGAGATAGATGGACAACGCCGTATCCAGATCGGCGAAGGTCTCAAGCGTGACGGGGATACGGTTGTACCCTTGCGCGGCAAGGGCGTTGAATTCTGCTTCCTGCATGAAAAACTTCCTCGGTAAAATGGCGCGGCAAGGCCGCGGGGCGGCAAAAGCCTACACGGACACGATTGTTTTCGTGCTACGCCATCGCCCGGGAAGGGAATGCAGGTGACCAGATTTCATACTGTGGCGAACTGGGATGCGTTTGCGCGCACAGGTTCGGGGGCGACCCAGTCGAAGAGTTCGTCCGCGCCGTGCAGCACGCCGTCGCAATCGACCTGTTCGACAGGCTGACCTTCGCTGTATCCCCAGCTTACCAGCAGCACGGGGATGCCAGCGGCGCGCGCGGCTTGTGCGTCATGATGCGAGTCGCCCACCATCAGCGCCTGATGCGGTTCGACACCCAGCTTGTCGCAGGCCAGCAACAGCATTTCGGGGCAGGGCTTGCGCGTGGCGCAGGTGTCGCCCGCGACGATGGCCGAGCAGTATCGCAGGATGTCGAATTGTTCCAGCAGCGGCAGCGTGAAGGCTTCCATCTTGTTGGTGACGACCGCCAGCAGCTTGTCTTGCGCCGCCAGTTGCCCCAGCACCGCCTTGATGCCGGGGTAGGGATAACTGCGCTCGCCATTGTGCTGCGCGTAGTGGCGGCGGAAGACTTCACTGGCGTGCGCCAGCCCTTGCTCGTCCAGAATATATTCGGGACGGCCTTCGGTGAGGCTGCATTCGACCAGACGGGCAAAGCCGCGACCAACAAAGCGACGCACTTCCTGTTCGCTGCGCGTGGGCTGCCCCAGTTCGGTCAACATGCCGTTGACGCCGGCAGTCAGATCAGCGATGGTATCCAGCAAAGTTCCATCCAGGTCGAGCAGGATGGCTCTGGGGGTAAACGGAACCATGGGAACTTCCTCCTTATATATTTGGTGTATCTTTCAAAAAGGCTTCTCCCAGTGGCAAGTGTAGCGCAGTCCTTTCCGGTTTAGACGTGTATTTGAAGGTATTTTTGGTTTCTATTTTTTAAACGGCGAAAGTGAGTTACGCAAATTCCCGCATCCCGGAAAGCGCCCAGCAGGGCATTCACGAAAATCTCGCCGTGCGCTTGCGCCGACACGCGGATTTTCCGTTCCGCAAACCCTTCGCGCCGTATAACCAGACGGCCTTTGCGACGGCCATGCGCGCCTGGGATGGACGCGTGCCGCTGGTGCTGGATGCGGGCTGCGGCGTGGGACACAGCACGATTGCGCTGGCGCGCGCGCATCCCGATGCGTTTGTGCTGGGTGTGGACCAATCAGAAGACCGCCTTGCGCGCCGCAAGCCGTATCCCGATGCGCTGATGCCGAAAAACCTGCTCTTCGTGCGTGCTGATTTGGTGGACTTTTGGCGACTGCTGGGGGATGCGGGCGTGCGCCTGTGGCGTCATTACGTGCTCTATCCCAATCCGTGGCCGAAAATCGGGCACCTGGGACGGCGCTGGCACGCGCATCCGGTGTTTCCCGCGCTGCTGGCGCTGGGCGGACGGCTGGAATGCCGCACCAACTGGCGTGTTTATGCGGAAGAATTCGCCTTCGCACTCAATACGCTGCAAAACACGCAGGTGACGGTGGAAACCTTTTGCGCGCAACAACCGCTAACACCTTTTGAGCGCAAATACCGCGATTCGGGGCAAACGCTGTATCGCGTAATCTGGAACGGAGAAGAGGATGACGACGGAACGCTTTGAACTGCGCGGCGAGCACATCACGCTGGATCATCTGCTGAAAGCCGCAGGCTTTGCCGATAGCGGTGGACAGGCGCACGCCATGACGCTGGCCGGAGAAGTATCGGTGGATGGCAAGACGGAATTGCGCAAACGCGCCAAACTGCGCGCCGGGCAAGAGGTGTGCGTGGGCGGGCGCTGCGTGCGGCTGTTTGGCGAGCGCGCCGCGCAATGAAAACGGCGCGCTTTAGTGGTGGCCTTGCACGCGCTCGGTGACGGCGTAGAGCAGGCCGGAGAGCACGAAGGTGAGGTGAATGCCTACCATCCAGCCCAGGTTGGCGTGGGAAAGCGCTTCGGCACCTGCGGCGCCGTGCTGTGTGCCGAGGTGCAAAAAGGCTTTCAGCAGTTCAATGCCGGAGATGGCGACAATCGAACCCATGACTTTGAGTTTCAGGTCGCCAAAGCTGATGTGTCCCATCCATTCCGGGCAGTCGGTGTGGCCGTGCAGGTCTTCCATTTTGGAGACGAAGTTTTCATAGCCGCTGAACATGACGATGAGCACCAGCCCCATGATGAGGGCGACATCAATCAGTGACAAAACGCCGACGATTAAATCTGCGCTGCTGGCGGTGAAGACGTGGGCGAGCAGGTGCCAGGCTTCCTTGCCGAATTTGAGCAGCAGCACAAGCAGCGCCAGCGTGAGGCCAAAATAGACGGGCGCCATCAGCCAGCGGCTGGTGAAAAGCAGGTGTTCAAGGCGTTGTTCGGCAGTTTTCAGAATGGGCATGGGCGTGTTGCGCGGCAGGCGCGGGCAGTGAAAAAAGAGCGGCAGTGTACCGCGATTCAGCGTGCGGCGCGCACTGCGCAAAAGGAATATAGCGCCAGCGCCACCCAGATGCAGGCAAAGCTGACAAGCTGCGGCGTGTGCAGTGGTTCGCCGAAATAAAAGAGGGCGAAGCAGAACTGGATGCTGGGGTTGATGTAGAGCAGAAAGCCGAGCGTGGAAAGGCGCAGGCGCTGGCTGGCGGCGGCAAAGAGCAGCAGCGGAATGGCGGTGAGCACGCCGCTGGCGAGAAACAGCGCGGTGCTCTGCCAGTTGGCACCGAAATGGCTTGTGCCATGCAGAAATTGCCAGACAAAAACACACAGGGCGACGGGGGTGAGCAGCGCGGTTTCCAGAAACAGGCCGGAAAGGGCATCAAGCGCGAGCTGTTTGCGAATCAGCCCGTACAGGCCGAAGGTGGCGGCCAGGCCAATGGCCAGCCACGGCATTTCATTCATCCAGACGGTTTGCATCACGATGGCGGCGGCGGCAATGGCGATGGCGAGCCATTGCGGGGCACTGAGCCGTTCGCGCAGAAAACATGCGCCGAGGGCGACGTTGACCAGTGGCGTCAGAAAATAGCCCAGACTGCCTTGCAGACTGTGGCGGGTTTCGATGGCATAGACGTAAATGCCCCAGTTCAGGGCAATCAATATGGCGCAGACAAAGGCGCGCCCGAGATAGCTGCGCACGCGAAAAATGTCGCGCATCGTGCGCCAGCGGCGCAGGATGCTGATGAGCAGCACGAGAAAAACGCAAGCCCACAAAATGCGGTGCAGCACGATTTCCCAGGCGGGCACGTCTTGGTACAGGGAAAAATAAAACGGGAAAAAGCCCCACAGCAGATAGGCAGACATGCCGTAAAACACGCCCTTGCGCGCGCGCTCATGCGCGGCCTCGGCTGCGGCGGGCGAAGAATCTGTCATGGCGAAAAACGGATGGGGACGAAGGCGTTATTGTTTTTTGCTGCTGCCGATGCGGTCTTCCGTGCCGGCGGCAAGGCGCGCGATATTGGCGCGGTGGCGGTAAATGAGCAAGGCGGCCATGGCGCACACTGCCAGTTGCAAGGGCAAGGACGGCAGCAGCCAGAAAGCGGCCAGCGCAGCGGCCAGCGCAGCCAGCAGCGCGGCCAGCGAGGAATAGCGGGTGACGATTGCTACCAGCAGCCAGACGGCCAGCGCGCAGGCGGCCAGCGGCCATTTCAGGCCGAGCAGCACGCCCAGCGCGGTGGCGACGCCCTTGCCGCCCTTGCCACGCAGGAAAATGCTGAAAACGTGGCCACAAAACGCCGCCAGCGCAACGCAGGCGAGCACCACGTCGTCCGCGCCCAGCCATTTCGCCAGACACACGGCTACCGTACCTTTCAGGCAATCGCCCAGCAAGGTGAGCACGGCGGCGGTTTTATTGCCCGTGCGCAGCACGTTGGTCGCGCCCGGATTGCCGGAACCAAAGCGGCGCGGGTCATGCAGGCCGAATAGTTTGCTGACCAGCACGGCAAAGGAAATGGAGCCAATCAGGTAGGCCAGAATCGGCAGCGCAAAGGGCAGGGCGGAAGACATGAACGAGGTGCGCGGATGAAAAAACGGCGCACGGTGAAATACGGTGCGCCTGTTTGCGGGAAGAACGAAACGGGATCAGTTTGTGGCCGGTTTCTGTTTCAGCAGCTCGATATCCTTGCCAGCGTTTTGCCAGTCAAGCACCCACTGCGGACGGCGGCCATGACCGCTCCAGCCTTTGTTGGGCTGGGTGGGGTGGAAATAGATGAAAGCGGCTTTTTTCTTCGGCGCCATGCCTTTGAGCTGGCGACCACGACCACGCCCGCCTTTCTTGGCATCGGCAGCGGATTTGCGCAATTCCGGCATCACCTGATCCAGACTCAGCCCCTTTTGGGCGGCCAGTTTTTTGAACTGGCGCAGCAGCCCGGCGCGCTCGGAAGCATCGCGTCTGGCCAATTCGCGGGCGATTCGCGCGTGCAGACGGCGCAGGTCCTGGGTGGGCAGCTTGGCAATTTGCGTCATATCCATACTTTCTCTCCTTTCGAGTGTGCCACTTGCAAAAAGTGGCGATGCGCAATTCTAATCCCCTAACGATTTGCTTGGCAATGCACAAGCGAAATTTTTTCCGAAAATATCAGGAAATAATACCGCTTGCCTTCCATTTATTCGGCGCGAAAAGGGCGCAAACGCCTTTTATTGCGCGCGCGGGTGGTGCTGCTGGTAAAGCTGTTGCAGGCGGGCGCGGGCGACATGGGTGTAAATCTGCGTAGTGGAAATATCCTGATGTCCCAGCAGCATCTGCACCGCGCGCAAGTCTGCGCCGTGGTCAATCAGATGCGTGGCGAAGGCGTGGCGCAGCGTGTGCGGCGAGAGCGCGCTGGCGGCAATGCCGGCGGTTGTGGCGTATTGCTTGATGAGTTTCCAGAACATCTGCCGCGTCATGCCGCCGCCCAGACGGGTGAGGAAAACGTGCTCGTCGGCGCGTCCCCGAATGAACTGCGGGCGCACGTTTTGCAGGTAATCGCGCAGTGCATCGCAGGCCGCTTCGCCCAGCGGCACGAGGCGTTCCTTGCTGCCCTTGCCGATGATTTGCACCAGCGCATCAGACAAAGAAACTTCGTGCATTTTCAAACCGACCAGCTCCGAGACGCGCAGCCCCGTGGCGTAGAGCACTTCCAGCATACAGCGGTCGCGCGCGCCCTGCGGTGTGTCGGCCTCCGGCGCAACCAGCAGGGCTTCGACCTGCGCTTCGCTGATGAGCTTGGGGATGCGGCGCGGCGTCAAGGGCGGCGCCAGGCGCGCGGTGGGGTCGTCCGTGCGTGTGCCGTTGCTGAGGTGCCAGTGGAAAAAACGCCGCCAACTGGCCAGCAAACGCTGCTGGCTGCGGGGTTTGGCGTGGCGGCTGAATTCGCCCAGATAGGCGCTCAACTCGGCAAAGCTGGCGGATTCCGGCAGACAGGCGGGATGCGTGCGGTACAGCCAGCGGGCAAAGAGCGTCAAATCGCTGCGATAGCTGGCGATGGTGTTGTGCGCCAGCCCGTGTTCCAGCCACAGGCTGTCGCAAAAGGCGTCGATGCTGGCGGTGTAGCCTGCGGGCGGCTGCGGTGTGGCCTCAGGCGCGCACGTTGCCATTGCCCAGCACCACCCATTTCTGGCTGGTCAAGCCTTCCAGCCCCACCGGGCCACGGGCGTGGAATTTGTCGGTGGAAATGCCGATTTCCGCACCTAACCCGTATTCAAAGCCATCGGCAAAGCGGGTGGAGGCATTGACCATCACCGAAGA
>JAFSWK010000097.1:0-10000 GCA_017444505.1 Rhodocyclaceae bacterium
GTCGAGTTGCAGGTCAGACGAGGTGATGCCAATTTCTTCCGCATTGTGCGCCAGCTCTACCTTGCAGCCGAGTTTGCTGCACAGCCCGGGGAACATGAGGGCGGCATCCGCACGCCAGAAAATGGCGATTTGCACCAGCAGCAGGACGGCGAGCGAGACGGCCAGCAGCATGGAGTTGCGCTGCGGGGAGGCCAGCAGACCAGGCTTGGCTGCGGCGCTTTGCTTGTGCGCCAGTTGTTCAACACCAGAACGAATGGGGGCAACCGAGGCCGGCCAAGGGCGGGGCGAGGTTTCTTCCGCCGGCGCAGGGGGGGACACTTGCTGCGCAGCGCGCGCTTCTTCTTCCGCAGCAAGCAGTTCGCGGTGACGGGGGGAATTTTCCGGCACGAAGGCGGCAGGAACACTTTTGGGCCGGAACGGGGCGACCACAATGGGGGGCGGTTCGGGTTCGGGCGGCTTTTCCGGCGGCGGCGGTTCGGGAATGCCCGCCGGACGCGGCGGCGGGGCGGAAAGCGCGGAAGTAATCGGGTCGTTTTCGCTGGCCAGCGTCCATTGCTCAATGGGCGGCGTGTCAACCCGGGGTTTGCTCAGCCAGGGCGAGCCAGAGGAAAAATGCAGCGGGCCGTCTTCGTCGTCTTGCAGGGGCGTGGCGTGACTTTCCGTGGCGTTGAAGGCGAGAAAACATTGCTGGCAGCGAATCAGACCGTCGTGCACCCGCAGTTGCTCCGGGTCGACGTGCAATACACTTTGGCAGGCAGGACAGCGGACGGTGCGTTCCGTCATGGTGTGCGCTCTCCTTCCAGACGCACCCAGCCGTCGCGCTCGGCAGTGGCGATGAGCGGCAAATAGTCTTGCCAGGCGCCGATGACCTGCTGCGCTTGCGTGCTGAGAATGCCCGCCAGCGCAATGCGCCCGCCCGGGGCAAGGCAGGCGCTGATGACGGGGGCGAGCACGCACAGCGGGTTGGTGAGGATGTTGGCGACAATGCGGTCAAACTGGCCGACGGGACGTTCGTCGGCAGACAGCAGATGCAGCGAGACGTTGTTGTCGCGGGCGTTGCGGGCGGTGGCTTCGAGGGCTTTGTCGTCAATGTCCAGCGCGGTGACACGCGCCGCACCCAGCCGCGCGGCAGCAATGGCGAGAATGCCCGAGCCGCAGCCGTAATCAAGCACGCTGTGCTCGGCGCGCACTTCGCGGCTGAGCCAGTCCAGACACAGATGCGTGGTGGGGTGCGAGCCAGTGCCGAAGGCCATGCCGGGGTCCAGCCGGATGTTGATGGCGGCGGGGTTCGGCGCGTCATGCCAGGAAGGCACAATCCAGAGCTGTTCGTTGATGCGGATGGGGTCAAACTGACTTTGCGTGAGCGCGACCCAGTTTTGCTCGGCAACCTGCGAGAAGGTGCACGGCGGTACGGTATCCAGCCGCGCGGCGGCGCAGGCTTCGGCAATGCGCTCGCGGATGGGGTTCAGCCCGTTCTTTGCGTCAAACAGCGCAATGACGCGGCTGCGCGCCCACAAACCCGCCGGGGTCTCGCCCGGTTCGGCAAACTGCGGCTGTTCGGCAGGCGTGCCGGCGTCGGCGTCTTCCATGCTGACGGAAAGCGCGCCGGCAGCCAGCAGCGCGTCCGAAAGCGCTTCGGCGCTGGCGGCATTCTGCGTTTGCAACGCTGCCTGAATCCACGATGTGCTCGTCATTGCGGTGCTCTTGTTCTTGTGGTGAGTGGCTTCATTCGGCACGGGCGGTGTTGAGCGCCGCCAGCATCTGTTCGAGATAGTGGATGCTGGCGCCGCCAGCGTTGAATTGACCATCGAGCATGATTTCGCGGTGCAGTGCGAGGTTGGTCTTGATGCCGTCGATGGCGGTTTCAGTGAGCGCGATGATCATGCGGCGCAGCGCCTGTTCGCGGCTGTCGCCATAGCAGATGAGCTTGCCAATCATCGAGTCGTAGTACGGCGGCACGACGTAACCGCTGTAAGCGTGCGAATCGACCCGCACGCCAGGTCCGCCCGGCGTGTGCCAGTTGGTGATGCGACCGGGGCTGGGGGTGAAGCGGAACGGGTCTTCGGCGTTGATGCGGCATTCGATGGCGTGCCCGCGCCGGAGTACGTCGCTTTGCTTGAACCAGAGCTTTTCGCCCGCAGCGATGCGGATTTGCGCCTGCACGATGTCGATGCCGGTAATCATTTCGGTGACCGGGTGTTCGACCTGCACGCGGGTGTTCATCTCGATGAAATAAAACTGGCCGTTTTCGTAGAGAAACTCAAACGTGCCCGCGCCGCGATAGCCGATTTTGCGGCAGGCTTCGGCACAACGCTCGCCAATGCGCTCAATCAGCTTGCGGTCAATGCCCGGCGCGGGGGCTTCTTCGACCACTTTCTGGTGGCGGCGCTGCATTGAGCAGTCGCGCTCAAACAGATGCACGGCGTTGCCGTGTTCATCGGCGAGCACCTGAATTTCTACGTGACGCGGGTTTTCCAGGAATTTTTCCAGATAGATGGTGGCGTTGCCAAAAGCGGCCAGCGCTTCGCTGCGGGTGGTGGAAACCGCGCCCAGCAGCGCCGCTTCGGTGTGCACCACGCGCATCCCGCGCCCGCCGCCGCCGCCGGACGCCTTGATGATGACCGGGTAGCCGACCTGACGGGCAATCTGGATGATTTCCTTCGGGTCTTCCGGCAGCGCGCCTTCCGAACCCGGCACGCAGGGCACGTCGGCAGCCTGCATGGCGCGTTTGGCGCTGACCTTGTCGCCCATCAGGCGGATGGTCTCGGCGCGCGGGCCGATGAAGACGAAGCCGGATTGTTCCACGCGCTCGGCAAAATCGGCGTTTTCCGACAAAAAGCCGTAGCCCGGATGAATGGCACCGGCATCCGTGACTTCAGCAGCAGAAATCAGCGCCGGTACGTTGAGATAGCTTTGCGCCGAGGCCGCCGGGCCAATGCACACGGATTCATCGGCCAGTTTCACGTATTTGGCTTCAATATCCGCTTCAGAATGCGCGGCGACGGTGCGAATGCCCATTTCGCGGCAGGCGCGCAGCACGCGCAGGGCGATTTCGCCCCGGTTGGCAATCAGGATTTTCTGGAACATGCGTATCCCCGCCCGCTGTGTGCTTAACCGATGACAAAAAGCGGCTGCCCGTATTCCACAGGCTGACCGTTTTCGACGAGGATGGCCTTGATTTCGCCGGAACACTCGCTCTCAATCGCGTTCATCAGCTTCATCGCCTCGATGATGCACAGGCTGTCGCCCGCTTCCACGTGCTGACCGAGGTCGACAAAGGGCTTGGCACCCGGCGAGGAAGCGCGGTAGAACGTGCCGACCATGGGGGCTTTCACCACCTGGCCAGGCGGCAGTTGCGCTTCGCCCGCATCCGGTGCGCTCGCCGCTGCGGCAGCAGCAGACGCCACGGGGGCGGCGGCAACCACGGGCGGGGCGGCCACAACGTGGGTGGCGGCCACGGCGCTGTGCTTGACGATGCGGACTTTTTCTTCGCCCTCGGTCACTTCCAGCTCGGCCACACCGGATTCCTGTACGAGGTCGATGAGTTTCTTGAGCTTGCGTAAATCCATGCTGTTTTCTCCAGTTCGCGCATTTTCGCGTCGTAATCCGCCAAGTTTGCCGCATGTCGCGGATATTTTCCAGTATGTTAAGCAAGTGCAACGAGGATAATAAAGACGCGCGGTCTTGCTACAATGACGCAGTTGCAGCATCCTGAACGGAGTCAAACCGACATGTCTTTTGCCCGCTACCTGCCTTTGGCGCTTGCCGCCGGCCTTCTTTCCCTTTCCTTGTCTGCTTGTGCGCCGCTGGTCATTGGCGGGGCGGGCGCCACTGCCGCAGTGATGGCGGTGGATCGGCGCACCACGGGGGATTTTGTGGAGGATGAGGCGATTGAATGGCGCGTGCGCTCGGCCATCAAGGATGCGGCGGGCGAGCGTTCCAGCGTCAGCGTCACGTCCTTCAACGCGCTGGTGCTGCTCACTGGCACAGTGCCCGACGAGGTGACGCGCGCGGCAGTGGTTTCCAAAACGCGGCTCACCCGCAACGTGCGCAAGGTCGTCGACCAGTTGCGCATCGGCACGCCGGTGAGTGCTGCCACGGTGGCCAATGATTCGCTGATTACTTCCAATGTGCGCGCGCGCCTGCTGGAACGCCGCGCGCCCAAGGAATATCTGGTAAAAGTGGTGACAGAAAACAGCACCACCTATCTGATGGGGATGATGACCCGCGCCGAAGCCGATGCCGCCGTGGAAGTGGCGCGCACCACCAAAGGCGTGGCGCGGGTGGTCACCGTGTTTGAATACATTACCGACGAAGAGGCTCAGCACATGGGCGTGTCGAAGTCGGACCCTTCCTCCAGTACCCCGTAGCAGGAAAAAACGCGCCGGGAGGCTGGCCGAAACACTGACGTTCCCTTTGTTCCTTCTCTACGCTGTTCGTTGCCATCATGGATCATACAAAACCGAGAAACCGCCGTCTGGATCGCCGCATTCCCATCGCCCTTCCTGCCCGTCTTGAACTCGATGGCGGGCTGGAAGAAGAAGCCATGTGCGTGGAGATGGGCGTAGGCGGGCTGACGCTTCATGCCCGTTACGTGCCGAGGCCGGACGAAGAATTTACCGTCACCGTCTCCACGCCCGATTCCACCCATGCGCCGCTGCGCGTGCGGCTGGCGGTGAAACGCTGTCAGATGCTGGAAGTGCAGGGTGTCTATGAAATCGGCGGCAAAATCGTCAAGACGCTGACCTGAGGCGCTCCCGCCTCTTTTGCTTGCGCGAATGCGCAAAACGCAAAACACGCCCCGGCCTTGCGGGTCGGCGGCGTGTTTGTGCTTTTCGGGACGGGAAAACGCGCAGGAAACCTGCGCGTGCGGGCGTTGTTACTGCCTACGCAGCGCGCGCACGATGCCCCAGACGGCAAACGGCGCGATGGCGCAGAAGGCGAGGAAGGAATAATTGGCGATGGACAGCCCGAACAAACTCCATTCCACCGACTCGCAACTGCCCGTGCCCTGGAACATCATGGGCAGGACTTCCGAGAACGGCAATTCACCAATCAGGTCAAAGGCATCGGGGCCGCAGGTGGAAATGGACGGCGGATACCACTGAATCCAGCTTTGCCACGCCGCCACACCCAGTCCGGCCAGGCAGAAGAGCAGCGCCAGCGCCCACCAGAATGCCAGCGCCCCCCGCCCGGGCTGCCCGTACTGCGTATGCAGCGCCCCGGCCAGCGCGGCCAGTCCAACAAACAAAAAGGCGTAACGCTGCAAAATGCACATCGGGCACGGGTTCAAATGCAGGCCGTGCTGCATGAACAAGCCGGCGATTTCCAGCGCGACGCAAAAGGCAAACAGCAGCCAGTAACGGGTGCGGTGGCTGCTGTGCAGCAGAAGGGGTATCGGATTCATGATGGGGTACTCGTGCGGGAAAAATCGGGTTCGGTGTCGGGCGTGGTGGCAACGGTTTCGCACATTGCCTCGCCCATGCGCACGCTGCGTGCGGGCAGCCAGTCGGCGGGGAAGGGGGCGGGGCGTTCAAAGAGCGCGATGACGGTGGAGCCGAGCGCGAAGCTGCCGATTTCCGCACCTTGCGGGAACGACAGGGCATCATCGCCATCGTAGCGCCATTTGTGCATCTGCCCGTCGCGGCGGGCGTTCAGCGTGCCTGCCCAGACGGTGCGGATGCTGCCGACAATCGTCGCGCCCACCAGCACCAGCGCCATGGCGCCTTCGGCAGTGTCGAAGACGCACACGGCGCGCTCGTTGCGGGCAAACAGCCCCGGCAAGGCGCGGGCGGTGGCGGGGTTGACGGAATAGAGCGCGCCGGGCACGAAAATCATCTCGCGCAAGGTAGCGGCGCAGGGCAGGTGAATGCGGTGGTAATCGCGCGGGCTGAGGTAGAGCGTGGCAAAGCTGCCGTGGGCAAAGCGCGCCGCCAGCGCCGCATCGCCGCCGAGCAGCTCAGCGGCGGTGTAGTGCTGCCCTTTGGCTTGCAGGATTTGCCCGTCTGCAATCGCCCCGCACTGGCTGATGGCGCCATCGACGGGGCAGAGGCGCGCGGCCTGCGCCAGCGGGCGGGCACCGTCGCGCAGCGCGCGGGTGAAAAAATCGTTAAAGGTGGCGTAAGCGGCGGGGTCGGGCTGCGCGGCCTCGCTCATGTCGACGCGGTAATGACGGATGAAGGCGCGAATTGCCGCCGTGCTCAGCCATCCGCACGGGCGGCGGGCAAAAGCGCCCGCAGCACGGGTCAGCAAATGTTTGGGCAGGCAGCGTTGCAGGGCGAGCGCCAGCGCATCGTTCATCGGTCAGGCTCCGTTCGCGCGAAGGGCGCATTATACGAAAGGCATCTGTGCGGACGGTTTTTTTGTGTACCATCGCCCCCCATGAATCACACGGACCCCCCCCGCCGCTGGCCGCTGTGGCTGGCCTTTGCCCTCGTCGTCGGCGTGTTGTTGCTGGTCATGGTGCAGTCTGACCGGCAATGGCAGCGGATGACGGAAATGCTGCGCGTGCTCGACGAACAATCTGCCGACCTGCGCCAGATGCGCACCGCGCTGCGCACGATGGAAGAGCGCCTGCGCCACGCACCGCTTGCCGCCAGCGCGGACAACGCATCCGGCGCGGACAACGCCGCCGCCGCCGCGCCGGACGCCTTTGCCCGCGCCCGCGCCGCTGCCGCGCAGCCCGATTTTGCGCTGGGCGGCACGTTTTTGCGCACCTTTGGCACGGGCTTGAAAACCATCACGCCGCTGATTTCCGCCGACGCCTACGCCAGCGAAGTGCAAGGCTACGTGCTGGAAACGCTGCTCACGCGCGACGCGGACACGCTGCAATGGCAAGGCATGTTGGCAGAGCGTTGGGAAGTCTCGCCCGGCGGGCTGAACTTCACCTTCTGGCTGCGCCCCGGTTTGCAGTTTTCGGACGGCTCGCCGCTCACCGCCGACGATGTCTGTTTCAGCTACGAATTTCTCATGAATGAAGCCATCGCCGCGCCGCGCCTGCGCGCCTATTACGAGCGCATCCGCAAGGTCGAAGCCATCGACGCGCGCACCGTGCGCTTCGTCTTTGACGAACCCTATTTCGACGCCCTAGCGCTGGCCGGCGGCATGGAAGTGCTCTCGCGCAAGTTTTACGAACCGTGGCTGAAAAAGCCGCGCGAATTTAACGAAAGCCGTGGTCTGCTCTTCGGTTCCGGCCCCTACCGGCTGGCCGACCCGCTGAACTGGCGGCCTGACCAGGGGCGGGTCGAGCTGGAACGCAACCCGCGCTACTGGGCGCCGGTCGAAGCGAGTTTTGACCACATTTCCTGGCGCGTGATGGAAAACGACAGCGCCCGCCTTGCCGCCTTCCGCAATGGCGAGACCGACCTCTATTCCGCCCGCCCGCGCGAATACCGCCAGTTGCAGGCCGATGCGCAAATTTCCGCGCACGCGCGGCATTTTGAATACATGAGTCCCACCGCCGGATATAGCTGGATTGGCTGGAACCAGTCGCGCGGCGGCAAGCCCACCCGCTTTGCCGACGTGCGCGTGCGCCGCGCCATGACGCTGCTCACCGACGTGGAACGCATCATCAACGAAATCTTCCTTGGCTACGCCGTGCCCGCCGTCAGCCCCTTCGCCGCCGGCTCGCCGCAGCACGACCCCGCCATCACGCAGCCTGTCGGCGGGCTGGAAGCCGCGCGCAAACTGCTGGCCGAAGCAGGCTATGCCGAGCGCAACGGCGACGGCATTTTGCGCGATGCGCAAGGCAAGCCGTTTGAATTTGAACTGGTCTTTTTCCAGAACAACGAAGACACGCGCCAGATTGTCCTGCTGCTGCGCGATTTGTACGCCCGCGCCGGCATCATCATGAAGCCCGTGCCGACGGAATGGGCGGTGATGCTGGAACGCATGAACCAGCGCGATTTCGACGCCATCACCCTGGGCTGGACCTCCGGCATTGAAGTCGACATTTATCAGATGTTCCATTCCAGCCAGATTGCGGACGGCGGCGACAACTTCATCGGTCACCGCAACGCGCGGCTTGATGCCGCCATTGATGCCGCGCGCTCCGAGACGGACGAGGAACGCCGCATGGCGCATTGGCACGAAGCCGAACGCCTTCTGGTGGAGGATGCGCCCTACACCTTCCTTGTGCGCGGCAAAAGCCTTGTTTTTGTGCGCGACCGTCTGGCCAACGTCCAGCCCACCCGCCTCGGCCTGAACCTGCTCGCCGTGCCGGTGGAAATCTACCTTCCCGCGAACAGACAAAAAGAAAAATAAGCGCGCGCGGGCGAATCCTTTTTTTGAGCACATTGCATGAATACGGAAACCACTTCTTCTTCTGCCACTTCTTCTGCCCCCACCTCCGCGCCGGACGATGGTGAAACCCTTGAACTCTCGCAGGCGCAGCGCGAATACGAAGACAAACCGCCTGCCGACGCCGGGCAAGCCGCCGGTGCCAAACAGCAGGGCGACCCCTTCTTCCTGCCCGCCCCCGAACTGCCCACGCAAATGGGGCCGCGCGGCATCCGTTTTGACTTCAACGACGGCGCGCGCGTCTTTTTGTCGTCCGGCGCCTGGCATGTGCAGATTGAAGACGAAGAATCGGGCAATATCCTCTTTGCCTGTGATGCCGACGAAGGCTGGGTGGTCAGCACCAAAAAATACTACGTCCCCTTCCGCATCCGCGTCTGGGACAGAAACGACCTGAAAACCCCGCTGCTTGACCACCTCATGGATTTGACCGGCAAACCCGTGCTGCTCAAATTCCCCGTCGGCACGCTGGGCGACCTCATCGGCTGGTTTCCCTATGCGGAAAAGTTTTTGCACAAACACCGCTGCGAGCTGGAATGCTCCATGGGGCAGCCCATCATCGACCTGGTCGCCGCGCAATATCCGGACATCCGCTTCGTCGCTCCGCCCAGGGTGAACATGACTGAACCTTACGCCTCGTACCGTATCGGCCTCTTCTTCGGCGGCAATCAGGATCACCAGCCCTTCGACTTCCGGCAAGTCGGGCTGCACCGCACGGCGGGGCACATTCTCGGCGTCGACCCCGCCGAAGCGCCGCCGCGTCTGGCGTCCAACCCGCCGCGCGAAATTGCCGAACCCTACGTCTGCATCGCCGTCAAATCCACCAATCTGGCCAAGATGTGGAACAACGGCTACGGCTGGCCGCAGGTCATCGAACACTGCAAAAACCTCGGCTACCGCGTGCGGTGCATCGACCGCGAACGCACCGTCGGCGCAGGCTACGTCTGGAACCAGTTACCGCACGGCGTGGAAGACTTCACCGGACGCAATCTGAACGAATGCGCCGCCCTGCTGCACCACGCGGAATTTTTCGTGGGACTTTCCAGCGGGCTTTCCTGGCTGGCGTGGGCGGCGGGCTGTCCCGTCGTGCTGATTTCCGGTTTCACCCTGCCGCTGTGCGAATTCACCACGCCCTACCGCGTGCATAACACGCACGTCTGCCACGGCTGCTGGGATGCTACGGACGTCAGCTTCGACCACCACGATTATTTCTGGTGCCCACGCCACAAGGGAACTGACCGCCAGTTTGAATGCTCGCGCGCGATTACCGGGCGCCAGGTCATCAAAACCATCGAACGCCTGCGCCAGGACCACGCCCTCACCGCCCCCAAAGAACGCTAACGCGCGGTGAAGATAAAGCATCGCTTTGTCTCGGATGCCGCGAAGCGGCAACGTGAGGACGGAGTTACCCTCCCTGCGCGCTGTTCAGTGGAGAAAAAGGCGGTCGTAAAACCGCCTTTTTCTGGATGCGCGTACAGGGTGACGGAAAAATCTGATTGCTAACAGAAGTACAGGGATAAAGAAAAACCCCGCGCCGGAGCGCGGGGTTTGTGCGAGGGTGAAGCGAAGGGGCGGGGGCTTACATGCCCATGTCCATGCCGCCCATGCCACCCATTCCGCCCATGCCCGGCATGGCGGCGGGTTTGTCTTCCGGCAGTTCGGCAATCATGCAGTCGGTGGTGAGCATGAGGCCAGCGACGGAAGC
>JAFSWK010000010.1 GCA_017444505.1 Rhodocyclaceae bacterium
CCGAAATGCCCGACGGCAACCTCGCCTGGACCTACATGATTAACACGCCCGACGGCGACTTTGCCCTCTTCGTCGGTCAGGATGGCACCAACGGCGGCAGCTTCCCCTTTGAAGTCTGGGTCAACGGCACGAACCAGCCGCGCGGGCTGGGCGCGGTCGCCAAAACCTTGTCCATGGACATGCGCACCAACGACCGTGGCTGGCTGGCGCTCAAACTCGAAACGCTGGCGCGCACCGTGGGCGAAAAATCCTTTGACATGCGCTTTCCGCCGCACGGCGAAAAACGCACCTTCCCCGGCGTGGTTTCCGCCTTCGCGCAGGTCTTGCGCCACCGCATTGAAGCACTGGGCGCGCTGCCGCACGGCGAAGCAGACCCCACGCCGGTGCTCGACACCTTGTTCTGCCAGCAGGAACCGCGCACTGGCACCGACGGCACGCTGTCCTGGACGGTCGACGTGATGAACCCCGCCACCAGTGAAGACTTCGTCCTCGGCCTGAAAGAAATCACCCTGCCCGATGGCGTTACCCGTCCCTATTCCGTCTGGCTCTCCGGCAACTATCCGCGCGCCCTTGATGGTCTGACCCGCATCCTCTCGCTGGACATGCGCGTGCTCGACCCGGCCTGGATTGGCATGAAGCTGCGCAAGCTGCTCAACTACCCCGAACCGCTTGGCGACTTCATGGCCTTCGTGCCCGGCACGCGCCGCCAGAAAAACTACCCCAGCACCGTTGCCTACATCGCCCGCCTCATCATCCACCGCTACGCGCAACTGGGCGTGCTCGATGAAGACGGCTACCCGATTTGCGAAATGGGCATTCTGGAAGCGCCGCACCCGGACAGCGACCCGCAGGTCATGATGCACGGCGCGCGCTGCCCCGAATGCGGCAACACCTCCATGATTCGCAAGGACGGCTGCGATTTTTGCACCGCCTGCGGCGCTGTCGGCACCTGCGGCTGAACCACGCGCACACCGCTTTCACGCCCTCCGCCGCCAGATTGCGTCCCCTCACACGCGCAGTCTGGTGGCGGATTTTCTTTCACCCCGCCAGCAATTTCACCCGCGCAAAGCGCCGCTTGCCCACCTGCATCACCAGCGTTTGCGCGCCGCTCAAGCGCAGCGCCTTGTCTTCCACGCGCTCGCCCTCCACGCGCACCGCGCCCTGCTCAATCATGCGCATCGCCTCCCCCGTGCTGCCGGTCAGTCCGGCCTGTTTCAGCACCTGGGTGAGCAGCAACCCCTCGGCGGGCAGCGCCACCTGCACTTCGGGCATATCTTCGGGCAACACGCCCTGACGGAAACGCGCCGCAAATTCTGCCGCCGCCTCTTCCGCCGCCGCCTCGCCATGAAAGCGGGCGACGAACTCGCGCGCCAGCAACACCTTCACATCGCGCGGATTGCCGCCTGCGGCCACCTGCGCGCGCAGCGCGTCGATTTCGGCATTGCTGCGGAAAGAAAGCAACTCAAAATAGCGCCACATCAGCTCGTCGGACACCGACATCGTCTTGCCGAAAATATCGCGCGGCGCCTCGTTGATGCCAATGTAATTGCCCAGCGATTTGGACATCTTGTTGACGCCGTCCAGCCCCTCGAGCAGCGGCACCATGACAACATTTTGCGGACGCTGCCCGTAGTGCTTCTGCAATTCGCGCCCCACCAGCAGGTTGAATTTCTGGTCCGTGCCGCCCAACTCCACATCCGCCCGCATACAGACGGAATCGTAGCCCTGGCACAGCGGATAGAGAAACTCATGCACCGCAATCGGCTGCTGGCTGGCGTAGCGTTTGGCGAAATCATCGCGTTCCAGCATCC
>JAFSWK010000098.1 GCA_017444505.1 Rhodocyclaceae bacterium
ACAGACCCATGGCGAGCACGCACAGCGCAAGGACGACGAGGAAGGCAAATTCGCGGCGGCCAATGTCTTCCAGCGTGGCGACGCGGTCATTGGCAATCTGGCCGAAGATGACGCGCTTGTACATCCACAGCGTATAGGCCGCACCGAGCACCAGCGTGGTGGCCGCCAGCATCCCCGTCCAGAAATTGAACTGCACCGCGCCCAGAATCACCATGAATTCGCCGACGAAACCGGAAGTGCCCGGCAGCCCCGCGTTGGCCATGGAAAACAGCATGAACAGCGCAGCAAATTTCGGCATCCGCTGCACCACGCCGCCGTAATCGGCAATCTCGCGCGAGTGCAGGCGGTCGTAGAGCACGCCGATGCACAGGAACATCGCGCCCGAGACAAAGCCGTGCGAAATCATCTGCACCAGCGCACCTTCCACGCCCAGGCGGTTGAACATGAAAAAGCCCAGTGTCACAAAGCCCATGTGCGAGATGGACGAATAGGCCACCAGCTTTTTCATGTCTTTTTGCACCAGTGCCACAAAGCCGATATAGACCACGGCAATCAGCGACAGGGCAATCATGAGCGGCGCAAAGGCAATCGAGGCATCGGGCGTGACCGGCAGCGAGAAACGCAGGAAACCATACGCGCCCAGTTTCAGCGCAATGGCTGCCAGCACCACCGAGCCGCCCGTGGGCGCTTCGACGTGGGCATCCGGCAGCCAGGTGTGCACCGGCCACATCGGAACCTTCACCGCAAAGCCAAGCAGGAAGCCGAGGAAAATCCACATCTGTTCCGCCCAGCTCAGCGGCAACTGATGCCAGACAAGAATGGAGAACGAGCTGGACTTGCTGTACAGATAAATCAGCGCCAGCAGCATCGGCAGCGAACCGGCCAGCGTGTAGAGGAAAAACTTGATTGCGGCATAGACGCGGTTTGGCCCGCCCCAGATGCCGATAATCAGATACAGCGGAATCAGCGAGGCTTCAAAGAATACGTAGAACAGCACGCCATCGAGGGCGGCGAAAATGCCGTTCATCAGGCCGGACATAACCAGGAAGGCGGCCATGTATTGCGCCACGTTTTCCTGAATCACCCGCCAGCCAGCGACCACTACCAGCACGGTAATCAGCGAATTGAGCAGCACGAACAGCATGGAAATGCCATCGACGCCGAGGTGATAGCTGACCACGAAACGCTCAATCCACTGCGCCTGCTCGACAAACTGCATGGCGGCGGACATGCGGTCGAACTGGAAAAACAGCGGCAAGGTGACGGCAAAACCCAGCATTGCCACCAGCAGCGCGAGTTTGCGCACGGTGCAGTCGTTTTGCAGTTTGCGATCTGCCGCGAGAATAAAGATTCCCCCCAGGATGGGAATCCAGATGGCCAGGCTCAGAAGGGGAAGCTGCGTCGCGGCGGTCATGTTCAGAGGTTCCATTTTTCCATCAGGTCAGCATCGGTTGTCGTTCTTAGCGCACATGGAATAACAGCAGCAACAGGACGCACAGGCCGACAATCATGCCGAAAGCGTATTGGTAGAGATGGCCGGTTTGCAGCAGGCGCGTGCCACGGGCAACCCAGCCCACCAGTTTGGCCGAGCCATTGACCCCGACGCCGTCAATCAGGCCACGGTCGCCCGCCCGCCACAGACCCGCGCCCAGCAGGCGCGCGCCACCGGCAAAGACAATTTCATTGAAGCGGTCGAAGAAGTATTTGTTTTCCAGCAGCGCCGTAATCGGGCGGAATATGCCGGCAATCTGCCCCGGCACCGTCGGCGCCGCCAGATAGAGCACCGCCGCCAGTACCACACCGGAGACCGCCAGCAGGAAAGGCAGCGCAGTAAAGCCGTGCAAGCCCATTTCCACCGCGCCATGCAGCGCATCGCCCTCGGCAGACAGCGCCGCGTGCTGGTCGCTGACGCGGATGACTTCACCAATACTGTTGAGCCAGTCACCGGCCAGCAGCGGTTCAAAGGTATAAAAACCAATCAGCACCGAAGGAATCGCCAGCAGCACCAGCGGCACCGTCACCACCCACGGCGATTCGTGCGGCTTTTGCCCCGGCGCGATGCCGTGCACGTGGGCTTCCGGCTCGTCCGTATGAACAACGCCGCCGTGCGCCTGACCGAAACGTTCCTTGCCGTGGAAGACCAGGAAATACATGCGGAAGGAATAGAAGGCCGTCACAAACACACCGGCGAGCACGCAGAAATGCGCATAGCCCGCGCCGTACAGCGTGGATGCGCCCACCGCTTCGATAATCGAATCCTTGGAATAAAAGCCGGAGAAGAACGGAAAACCAATCAGCGCCAGCGAGCCGATCAGCGAGGTAATCCACGTCACCGGCATGTAGCGCCACAGCCCGCCCATGTTGCGCATGTCTTGATCGTGATGCAGGCCGATGATGACCGAACCCGCGCCCAGGAACAGCAGCGCCTTGAAGAAAGCGTGGGTCATCAGGTGGAACAGCGCCACAGAATAGGCCGAAGCGCCCAGCGCCACGGTCATGTAACCCAGTTGCGAGAGCGTGGAATAGGCCACCACGCGCTTGATGTCGGTCTGCACGATGCCCAGAAAGCCCATGAACAGCGCCGTCGTCGCGCCAATGATGAGGATGAAGGAAAGCGCCGTATCCGACAGTTCAAACACCGCCGACATGCGGGCGACCATGAAAATGCCCGCCGTCACCATCGTGGCGGCGTGAATCAGCGCCGAAATCGGCGTCGGGCCTTCCATCGAATCGGGCAGCCAGACGTGCAGCGGCACCTGCGCAGATTTGCCCATCGCGCCGATGAACAGACAAATGCAGATGACCGTGACCAGCGACCAGTCCGTGCCGGGCAGCATCGCAGTCAGCCACGGCGTTTGCGGGTCTTGCAGCTGGCGGAAAAATTCGTGGTAGTTCAGCGTACCGGCATAGGCGGCCACCAGCCCGATGCCGAGCAGAAAACCGAAGTCACCCACGCGGTTGACCAGAAACGCTTTCAGGTTGGCGTAAATGGCCGTGGGTCGCTCGTACCAGAAACCAATCAGCAGGTAAGAGACCAGCCCCACCGCTTCCCAGCCGAAGAAAAGCTGCATGAAGTTGTTGGACATCACCAGCATCAGCATGGAGAAGGTAAACAGCGAGATGTAGCTGAAAAAGCGTTGATAGCCCGGGTCGTCCGCCATGTAGCCGATGGTATAGACGTGCACCATCAGGGAAACGAAGGTGACGACCAGCATCATCAGCACCGACAGCGGGTCGATCAGGAAACCGACTTCAATTTTCAGCGCGCCGACCTGCATCCAGGTATAGACCGTTTCTTCCAGCAGATTGCCCGCCTGCACCGAAGCGAACAATACGCAAGAGGCGATAAAGGCGAGCAGCACGCCCAGAATGCAGACCACATGCGCGCCGGTGCGCCCGATGCGCCGCCCGAACAGTCCGGCCAGAATCGCCCCCGCCAGAGGAGCAAGCGCGACGACAAGAGAAAGGGTTTTCATGTCCATGAGCGAATCAGCCTTGCAAACTGTCCAGATCATCCACGTGAATCGTGCGCAGATTGCGGAAGAGCACAATCAGAATCGCCAGCCCGATGGCCGACTCCGCCGCCGCCACCGTCAGCACGAAAAACACGAACACCTGCCCGTGAATGTCGTTGAGGTAATGCGAGAAGGCGACAAAGTTGATATTGACCGCCAGCAGCATCAGCTCCACGGCCATCAGCAGCACGATGAGGTTTTTGCGGTTGAGCACAATGCCGACAATGCTGATGGCAAACAGCACCGCCGCCAGAATCAGGTAATGGGACAGGGACAAGGTCATCATCTCAGGATTCTCCCGCAGGCGCGTCCGGCGCGGCTTCTTCTTCCTTTTCCACCGGCATGGAAACCACACGCAGGCGCTCGTTGCGTTTCACCTTCACCTGCTGCGCCGGATCCACGCGCTTGACGCCTTCGCGTTTGCGGTGCGTCAGGCTCACCGCCGCAATCATCGCAATCAGCAGCACCAGCGAGGCGAGTTCAAAGGGATAGGCATACACCGTATACAGCACGCGCCCCAGCGCCTGCGTGTTGCTGTATTCGGCGCTCGCCGCCGCCGGTGCCTGCAATGCCTGGAACCAGTCGCCATTGAGCACCAGCGTCATTTCTCCCAGCAGCAGCGCGCCGACCAGCAAGGCCAGCGGCAAATAGCGCCAGAACCCTTCGCGCAGCCGCGCCGGGTCAATATCAAGCATCATCACGACAAACAGGAAAAGCACCATCACCGCGCCGACATAGACCAGCACCAGCGCAATGGCCAGAAATTCCGCTTCCAGCAGCATCCACACGCCACTGGCGCCGATAAAGGCCACCACCAGCGAGAGCACCGCATACACCGGGTTGCGCGCCAGAATCACCCCCAGCGCAGCGAGCACCAGAATGATGGAGAAAAAGTAGAAGACGAGGGTTTTGAATTCCATGGTCGTATCCAGTGCGTCCCGTCAGCGGTAGCGGGCGTCCGCCTCCTTGTCTGCGGCAATCTGGGCTTCGTATTTTTCGCCCACCGCCAGCAGCATCTGCTTGGTGTAATAAAGGTCGCCGCGTTTTTCGCCGTGGTATTCCAGCACGCGGGTTTCCACAATGGCATCCACCGGGCAGGCTTCTTCGCAGAAGCCGCAAAAGATGCACTTGGTGAGATCAATGTCGTAGCGCGTGGTACGCCGTGAGCCGTCTTCACGCTCCGCCGCCTCGATGGTGATGGCCATCGCCGGACAGACCGCTTCGCACAGTTTGCAGGCAATGCAGCGTTCTTCCCCGCCCGGATAGCGGCGCAGCGCGTGCAGGCCGCGAAAGCGCGGACTCAGCGGTGTTTTTTCCTCAGGATAGAAGACGGTGAACTTGCGGCGGAAAAAATACCGCCCGGTCAAGTCCATCCCTTTGCGCAGTTCCTTCAGAATCAGGCTGCCAAGAATGCTTTTCACACCCATCGACGCGCTCCTCTCACTTCCACAGCGACAGCGGGGTCATCATCCACACCGCCAGCACAAACAGCCACACCAGAGTCACCGGAATAAACACTTTCCAGCCCAGCCGCATGGTGTGGTCATAACGGAAACGCGGGAAGGTCGCCCGCACCCAGAGGAACAGCCAGAGCATGGCCGCCGCCTTGAGCGCAAACCAGAAAAAGCTGTCCGGCAAAAACGCCACCGGCGACAGCCAGCCGCCCAGAAAGAGCACCGCCGTCATGGACGAGACCAGAATCATGTTGGCATATTCGCCGAGGAAGAACAGCGCAAAGGCCATGCCGGAATATTCAATCATGTGCCCGGCGACGATTTCGG
Source organism: Rhodocyclaceae bacterium (assembly GCA_017444505.1). Taxonomy (GTDB): domain Bacteria; phylum Pseudomonadota; class Gammaproteobacteria; order Burkholderiales; family Rhodocyclaceae; genus JAFZMK01. The sequence continues at coordinate 5,297 of JAFSWK010000098.1, forward strand.
ATTCGCCTTCCACGGTGTCAAACGGCGAACGGTTGGTCTCGGCAATGCCCGAAATCATGTAGACAACAAACATCGGCAGCAGCGGCAGCCAGTTCCACGACAGGAAATTCAGCCCCATGTCGTGCCCCACGCCGCGCGCCTGACTGGCGACGATGTCGTTCAGATTCAGGCTGGACGAAATCATCAGCACCGCCAGCAGCGCAAAACTCAGCGCCACTTCGTAGGAAATCATCTGCGCCGCCGCACGCATTGCGCCCAGCATGGCGTATTTGGAGTTCGACGCCCAGCCGGAAATGATGATGCCGTAGACTTCCAGCGAGGTGACGGCGAGCAAAAAGAGCAGCCCGGCATTGATGTCGGCATACACCCAGCCGTCAGCAAACGGCACCACCGCCCAGGCAATCAGCGCCGGCCCCAGCGCCAGCACCGGCCCCAGGATATAGAGCACCTTGTTGGCGCGGGTGGGCAGGATGACTTCCTTGAAGAGCAGCTTCAGCGAATCGGCAATCGGTTGCAGCAGACCGAAGGGGCCGACGCGGTTCGGCCCGATGCGCACCTGCATGGCACCGATGATTTTGCGCTCGGCATAGGTCATGTAGGCCACGCCAAGAAACAGCGGTATCAGGATGAGGACGATTTTGATAATCGCCCACACCAGCGGCCAGGCCGGGCCGCAGAGTTCTTCCAGAGGCAGCAGGATGCTTTCCATTACACGCGCTCCATGACAATCGGGCCGCTCATCGCGCCCAGTCCGATCGTGCTCACATGTGCCGCCGCCACCCGCACGCAGTTTTGCGCCAGCCCGTCATCGGCGCACACGTCCAGCTCAATGACGGCATCGCCTTGCGTAAGGCGCACGCGCTCGCCATCGGTAAAGCCCAGCCGCGCCAGCGTATCGGGATGCACCCCGGCCTGCGGCGCGCGGGCATCGCGCGTGCGTTGCAGCGCGGGCGCACGGCGCACCAGCGGGTCGGCAAAATACAGCGGCACGTCGCAGACGCGCTCCAGCACATCCGGACGCAAACGGCGGTTTTCCACGCTCACGCCCTGCACGCGGCCATCCAGCCCGGCCTCCAGCAAAACGTCCGCCTTGCCGGCGTGTGCGCCCAGCACTTCGCGGGTCACGTCCAGCACGTCATTCTGCGTGAAGCCGGGCAGCTCCAGCAAGCAACCCAGCACGCGCAACACTTTCCAAGCCGGGCGCGCTTCGCCAAAGGCACGCGCGGCGGCATGGAAGAACTGCGCGCGGCCTTCCATGTTCACAAAGGTGCCCGCCATTTCGGTAAACGGCGTGACCGGCAACATCACGTGCGCGACTTCGCGCAGCTCGCCCGAATTGAAGGGCGTGAGCGCCACCACCATCTGCATGGCCGCCAGCGCCCGGCGGCTGGCATCCGACTGGGCAAAGTCGTAGCCCGGCTCCGCGCCCAGCAACAGACAGACGGCCAGCGGGCTTTCCAGCATCTGATGCACATTCTTGCCGCCCGCACCCGGCACAGCCTTGACCAGCCAGCCGCCGACGGTGTTGGCCGCTTCGCTGATGACGCCAAAACGCCCGCCCGCAAGACGGGCGATTTCCTGCGCCAGCAGTTCAATTTCGACAGCACGACTATCCTGCACGGCGAGGTTGCCGAGCCACACCGCGACGTTGCGGCCTTCGGCCAGGTCGCGGGCGATGTCTGCGGCGGTACCGTCAAACAGAGAGGGGCGCAGCGATTGCAGCACGGGCTGCGGCGTCGCCTGTTTGATGTCGGCCAGCGCAAACAGGATGTGCAGCAGCGTCTCAACCATCACGCTCGGCGCCACCAGCGCGCGCTGGTGCACGGACATGCCCCAGTCGTCCGCCGTCGGGTGCACCACGCTCAGCCGCGTGCCTTTTTTCACCGCCTGACGCAGACGCTGCGCCAGCAGCGGCGCATCCTTGCGCAGGAAACTGCCAATGACCAGCACGTGATCCAGCCGACCCACATCAGCCAGCGGCATACCCAGAGAAGGCGCGCCATTGCGCTTGCCGTCGGCGCGGAAATCGCTGTGCCGCAGGCGGAAATCAATGTTTTCCGAACCCAGCGCACGCACCATTTTTTGCAGCAGATGCAGTTCTTCCAGCGTCGAATGCGGCGAAGCCAGCGCGCCGATGGCCGACGAACCTTGCTGTTCCAGCGCCGCCTTGCAGCCGCTGGCGACAAATTCCAGCGCCTCTTGCCAACTGGCTTCCACCCATTGCGAGCCACGGCGAATCATCGGCACGCCGAGGCGCTCTGCTCAATTCAGGGCTACGAATGAAAAGCGGACTTTGTCCGACAGCCAGAATACGTTTAAGGCTTCATATTCCAGCGGCAGCACGCGCTTGACGCGGTCAAAACGGGTTTGCACGATGAGGTTCGCGCCCACGCCATCGTGCGGGCTGACCGAGCGACGGCGCGACAATTCCCAGGTGCGCGAAGAAAAGCGGAACGGGCGGGAAGTGAGCGCGCCCACCGGGCACAGGTCGATGACGTTGCCGGACAATTCCGAATCCAGCGTGCGCCCGAGGAAGGGCATGATTTCGGCATGTTCGCCGCGATACGCCTGCCCCAGTTCCATGTCGCCCGCAATTTCCTGCATGAAGCGCACGCAGCGGGTGCAGTTGATGCAGCGGGTCATGTCGGTGGACACCAGCGGCCCTAGGTCTTTGTTGAACACGACGCGCTTTTCTTCGCCATAGCGCGACTGGCCGCAGCCATAGCCGACAGACAAATCCTGCAACTGGCATTCGCCACCCTGGTCGCAAATCGGGCAATCGAGCGGGTGATTGATGAGCAGGAATTCCATCACCGCCTTTTGCGCCTTGAGCGCACTTTCCGAATGCGTCCACACCTTCATGCCGTCGGTCACGGGCGTGGCACAGGCGGGCAGCGCCTTGGGCGCCTTTTCTACCTGTACCAGACACATGCGGCAGTTGGCGGCAATCGACAGTTTGCGGTGATAGCAAAAATGCGGAATGTAGACGCCAGCGAGGTTGGCCGCTTCCATCACGGTGCAGCCTTCGTTTACCTGGAGCGCCTTTCCGTCGATTTCGATCTCTAGCATGACGGACTCACATAGATCTGGCTGCCGGCACGCTGCACATCGGGCGGCACAGGACAGGTCTTGTGCTCAATGTGCCAGGCAAACTCGGATTGGAAATGTTTCAGGAATCCCCGCACCGGCATGGCGGCAGCATCTCCGAGGGCACAGACGGTGCGCCCCATGATGTTGCCCGCCACCGATTCGAGCAGTTCCAGGTCTTCTTCCCTGCCCTGCCCGTTTTCAATGCGGTGCACGATGCGATACAGCCAGCCCGTCCCTTCGCGGCACGGCGTGCACTGGCCACAGGATTCTTCGTGATAGAAGTAGGACAGACGTTCCAGCGCCTTGACCATGCAGACGCTTTCATCCATCACAATCACCGCGCCCGAGCCGAGCATGGAACCGGCAGCGGCGATGGAGTCGTAATCCATCGTGCAGTCCATGATGATGTCCGCAGGCAGCACCGGCGCGG
>JAFSWK010000099.1 GCA_017444505.1 Rhodocyclaceae bacterium
CACCACCGTGTGCGTCTTTTTTCTGGCCGAGATGGGCGACAAGACGCAACTGGCCACCGTCGCCCTGATGATGACATACGCATCCTTGTGGCTCGTGGTCTGCGGCACCACACTGGGCATGTTGCTGGCCAATGTGCCAGTAGTATTTTTCGGCGAACGCCTCACCCGGCGCCTGCCCGCGCAGTGGCTGCACCGCATCGCTGCGGCGCTGTTTGCCGCCTTCGGCCTGTTCCTGTTGCTGCCCGCCTGAAAGGCACACCGCACGGGCTGCGCCGTACAGTACAATGCAGCTTCCCTGTTTTCCCTGCCCGTCTTGCCATGCGTCTGCTCCTCGCCTGCCTGCTTGCTGGATACGGTGTATCCGCCGCCTTTGCCGCCGCGCCGGAAGCAGCGCCGGCGCAAGAGCCGCGCGCGGTGCTCGCCGTGCGCACCAGTGCGCCGCAGCGCCAGCAATGGGTGCGCCACGTGCGCGCCACGGGCAATATCGAGCCGTGGCAAGAAGTTATCGTCAGCGCGCAGGTCGCCGGCTTGCGCATTCTGGAGCTGCACGCGCAGGTAGGCGACGAGGTGAAAAAAGGCCAGAAGCTCGCCTTGCTCGACCGCGAACAGATCGAACAAGAACGCCTGCAAGCGCAGGCCGTGGCCGAAGAAGCGCTGGCTCGTGCGCGGCGCGCACGCGAACTGGCCGACAGCGGTGCCATCAGCAAACAACAGATTGACGCCGCGCTGGCCGCCGAAAAAACCAACGAAGCGCAGCTTGCGCTGGCCGAATTGCGTTTTCGCCGCGCCGAAGTCGTCGCCCCCTATGACGGCGTGATTACCGCACGTCAGGCGATGCCCGGCATGGTGCCCGACGTGGGCACGCCGCTCTTTCACATGCTGCGCGACAACCGTCTGGAATGGCAGGCCAAGGTCGCCTCGCATGAGCTGCCGCGCCTGCGCGTGGGCATGGAAGCCATGCTCACCAATGCGGCGGGCGAATCCGTCACCGGCAAAATCCGCCAGATAGCGCCCACTGTCGATGCGCGCACGCGCGAAGCCATTGTCTATATTGACCTGCCGGCGAAGGCGGGGCTGCGCGCTGGCGAGTTTGTCGAAGGCGAACTGGTCACCGCCACCGAGCCGGTGCTCACCATCGCGCAGGAAGCCCTGATCGTGCGCGACGGGTTTTCCTGGGTGTTCACGCTGGAAGCCGATTCGCGCGTGCGCCAGCGCAAGGTGCAAACCGGCCAGATGCGCGGCAACGAGGTGGAAATTCTCTCCGGGCTGGACGAAAAACAGCGCGTAATCACCACCGGCGTGGGCTTTTTGCACGATGGCGATGCCGTGCGCATCGCCGACCAGCCCGTCGGCCCCGTCCAGCCGGCGAAAAAAGAGGGCGCTGCAAAAGGCAAGGCGCAGCCCGCGAAAAAAGAAAACGCCGCCGCAAACGGCAAAGGCAAGGCGCGGCCATGAATGACGACGACGAGCGCGCTGCCCCGCAGCCTGGCCATTCCAACCTGTTCAACAATTTCGCGGTCTGGTCCATCCAGAAGCCGATTCCGGCCATTTTGCTGTTTTTTCTCCTCTGTGCAGCGGGTCTTTTCGGCTTTCACCAGATGCGGATTGAAAACTTTCCGGACCTGGACCCTTCCTTCATCACCGTCTCCATCGTCCAGCCCGGCGCCAGTCCGGCGCAGATGGAAAACGAAATCGCCCTGCGCGTCGAAGACAGCATCGCCACCATTCGCGGCCTGAAACACATCCACACCGCCATCCGCGACAGCGTCATCACCAGGGCGGTGGAATTCCGTCTGGAAAAAGACGTCAACGAAGCGCAAGACGACGTGCGCGCGGCCATTGCCCGCGTGCGCTCCGATTTGCCCGACGCGATGCAAGACCCAATCGTCGACCGCATCGAACTTTCCTCGCGCCCGCTGCTGTTTTTCGCCGTCGAATCGGACACGCTGGATGACGAAGCGCTCTCCTGGCTGGTTGACCATGAATTGTCGCGCACGCTGATGAAAGTGCGCGGTGTCGGCTCGATTACCCGTGTCGGCGGCGTCGACCGGCAAATCCACGTTGATATTGACCACACCCGCGCCGCTGCCCTGGGGCTGACCGCCGCCGAAGTCTCGCGCGCCCTGCGCAACGTGCAGCTTGAATCCGCCGGCGGCAAGGCCGAACTGGGCATCATGCAGCAACCCGTGCGCACGCTGGGCAACGTCCGTCAGGCCAGCGAACTCGCTCAGATTCGCATCCCGCTCAGTGACGGGCGCGAAATTGCGCTGGGCGACATCGCCATCATCCGCGACACCTTCGCCCGCCCCGAATCGCTCGCCCTCTACGACGGGCGCCCCGTGGTCGGCTTTGAAGTAGCGCGCAGCAAAGAGGCCGACGAAGTCGCCACCGGCAAAGCGGTACGCCGCGCCGTACAGGAACTGGCCGCCCGCCATGCCGGCCTGCGCATTCACGAAACGGGCGATTTCGTCACCACCACGCATCAGGAATACCGGGGCGGAATGCACTTGCTCTATGAAGGTGCGCTGTTGGCGGTGCTGGTCGTCTGGCTGTTTTTGCGCGATTTTCGCGCCACCATCATTGCCGCCACGGCGCTGCCGCTGTCCATCATTCCCGCCTTTGCCGCCATGCACTGGCTGGATTTCACCATCAACGCCGTCACGCTGCTGGCCATCTCGCAAGTAGTCGGCATTCTGGTCGATGACGCCATCGTCGAAATCGAAAACATCGTCCGTCACCAGCGGCTGGGCAAAACGCCCAGGGAAGCGGCGATGGAAGCGGCCACAGAAATCGGTCTGGCAGTGACCGCCACCACCTTCACGCTGATCGCCGTCTTTTTGCCCACCGCCTTCATGGATGGCGTGGTCGGGCGCTTTTTCCACCAGTTTGGCTGGACGGCGGCGCTGGCCGTCTTTGCCAGTCTGGTCGTCGCCCGTCTGCTCACGCCGATGATGGCCGCCTACACCCTGCGTCCGAAAATGCCGCTGCCCGAGCCGCGCTGGATGCACGCCTATCTGCATCTGGTAGACGTCTGCCTGCGTCACCGTTTCACCACGCTGGCGCTGGCGCTGCTCTTTTTTGCCGCCTCGCTGGCGCTGCTGCCGCTGCTGCCGACCAGCTTCATGCCGCCCAGCGACCAATCGCAAACGCAGGTCATTCTGGAATTGCCGCCCGGTGCCGACCTTTCGCAAACCCGCGCCATCGCTGAAGAAGCCCGTCAGCGCATCATGCAGGTGGAACACGTGCGCAGCACCTACACCACCATCGGCGGCGGCGCCAGCGGCGGCGACCCGCTGGAACAGGCCGAAAACGACCCGCGCCGCGCCACCATCACGGTGCGCATGGACCCGCGCGACGAGCGCCCGCCGCAACCGGTCATTGAAGAAAACATCCGCGCCGCACTGATGCAGCTGCCCGGCGTGCAAATCCGCATTGGCCTGAGCATCGCGGGCGAAAAATACAAATTCGTGCTCTCCAGCGACAACCCCGAACTGCTCACCAATACTGCCCGCAAGGTCGACCGCGAACTGCTGGGCATTGCGGGCATCGGCAACATTTCCTCGAACACCAGCCTGCTGCGCCCGGAAATTGCCGTCTATCCCGACTTTGCCCGCGCCGCCGCACTCGGCGTGAGCACAGCGGCGATTGCCGACACCATTCGCGTCGCCACCTCGGGCGATTACGACAACGCACTGCCCAAACTCAGCTTGCCCGACCGTCAGGTGCCCATCGTCGTGCGGCTGGATGCGCAACTGCGCGGCGACCTGGACGAACTCGCCCGCCTGCCCGTACCCGGCGCGCGCGGCCCCGTGCCGCTGCGCGAAGTGGCGCGGCTGGAATATTCCAGCGGCCCGTCAGTCATCAAACGCTACGACCGCGCCCGCAACGTCACCTTTGAAATCGAGCTGGATCGCCTCAGCCTGGGGCAGCTCAAAAAAGCCATTGATGAACTGCCCACGCTGCGCAACCTGCCTGCGGACGTGCATCACAGCGCCATTGGCGACGCCGAATTCATGGCCGAACTGGTCGTCAGCTTCGCGGTGGCCATCGTCACCGGCGTGCTGTGCATCTACACCGTGCTGGCACTGCTCTTCAACAGTTTTGTGCATCCTTTCACGATTCTCACCGCGCTGCCGCTGTCCATCGGCGGCGCCTTCGTCGCCCTCTATCTCACCGGCCAGCACCTTGCGCTGCCCGCGCTCATTGGGCTGGTCATGCTCATGGGCATTGCCACCAAAAATTCCATCCTGCTGGTTGAATACACCATTGTTGCCCGCCGCGACCGCATGTTGTCGCGCACCGAAGCGGTATTCGATGCCTGTCACAAGCGCGCCCGCCCCATCATCATGACCACCATCGCCATGGGCGCGGGCATGATGCCCATCGCCCTGGGGCTGGGTGCGGCAGACCCCAGTTTCCGCTCGCCGATGGCCATTGCCGTCATCGGCGGCCTGCTCACCTCCACCGCGCTGAGCCTGCTGCTGGTGCCGATTTTTTACACGCTGATTGACGACTTCATCTGCCTGTTCAAACAGTTTGTCGGCATGGCAGACGGCCTGCCGCCCGCGCCCGTCCCCGCCGCGCCCGAACCGCGCCGCTGGGAGACACCAGAAGAAAGATGGTGGGAACGCCCCCAAGCGCCCCTGGCACCCAAAGCGCCGGAACCGCCCGCGCCACCCGCCGCCTCCGTAGCAGACGAGTTCCGGGAAGAACCCACCCTGCCCGCAGAACCCGACATGCCTGCGGAACCGGATGTCCCCGCAGAACCCGACGTATCCGTGGAACCCGACGTATCCGCAACGCCGCAGACACCCGACGTATCCGAAGCGCCGGAACAACCCGAAGCGTCGAAGGAACCCACATCGCCGTGGGCACCGTGGGTGGAAGACTGGCAGCGCCCCTGGCTGGAAGAGGCAAACAAAGAATCGCAGGACGATGCCCGTCCGCCGCCGTGGCTGCGTCCGCCGTCCAAGCCCTGAGCGCGCGCCGCCCGCGCACCGTTTTCATCATTGCCCGACCAAGGAGCCACCCTCATGCACATTTCCGCCCCCCGCTTTTTGCTGACCGCCGCGTTTGCCGCAAGCTGCTGTTGTGTCTGCACGCCCGCGCTGGCCGCCGAAGAAGCGCCCCTGCTGCAACTGGAAGCCTCGGCCTCGCAACAAGTGCGCCGCGACCAAGTGCAAATCACGCTGGCTACGGACGTGGAAGGCGCTTCGCAAGGCGAAGTCAGCCGCAAACTCAACGCCGCCTTGCAGCAAGTCACCGAACAGGCACGCACCGTGCCCGCGCTGCGCGTGAGCAACGGCCCGTACTGGGTTGCACCGCAAAGCACGGGCAACGATGACGACAAAACGCCCGCCGAAAAACGCTGGCGCGGCAACGCGCAGCTTGTGCTGGAATCGTCCGATTTTGACGCCGCCTCCGAATTTGCCCGCAAGGTCAGCGACACCATGGCCGTCAATGGCCTGAACTTCGTGCTCTCCACGGAAGCCCGCGAAACAGCGCGCAAGCAGTTGCTCGCGCAAGCCGCGCAAGCCTTCCGCGACAAGGCCGAACACGCCGCCAAGGCATTCGGCTTTTCGCGCTATGAAATCCGCACCCTCTCGCTCGACGGTGCCTGCGCCCCGATGCCGAAAGACCTGGGCTTGATGCGCAGCTTTGCCGTCGCCAACGCGGAAGACAGCGCCATGCCGATGGAGCCGGGCGACGCCACCGTGCGGGTGAGCGTCACCGGCGCAGTGGCGCTGTACTGAGCAAACGCGCGCACCTCAGCCGTTACTTTTGCCCATCCGTCCGCCCCTTGTGGGCGCGCGGATGCGCCATGTCGTAGACCTTGGCCAGGTGCTGAAAATCCAGATGCGTGTAGACCTGCGTGCTGCGCAGGCTGCCGTGGCCGAGGAGTTCTTGCACGGCGCGCAAGTCGCCCGATGATTGCAGCATGTGGCTGGCGAAGCTGTGGCGCAGCATGTGCGGGTGCACGTGCTGGCCGATGCCGCTGGCCTGCGCCCAGCGGGTGAGCCGCGCGCGGATGGCGGCAGGCGTCATCGCCGTGCCCGTGCGCGTCACAAACAGCAGCGCATCCCCATCTGCCGCGCCACGCAGCGCGCGCCACTCTGCCACCGCCTGCTGCGCCTTCGCGCCCACGGGCACGCTGCGCAGCACGCCGCGTTTGCCGGTGACAGTGAGCATGCCTTGTTCGATTTGCGCCGCGTGCGCCAGCGTCAGCCCGCCCAGTTCGGACAGGCGCAAACCAGTAGCATAAAAGAGTTCAAACATCGCGCGGTCGCGCGCGCCCAGCCGCGCATTCGGCGCTTCGGCTTCCACCGGCGCATCGAGCAGCGCCTGCGTGCGGTCGACCGAGAGCGCCTTGGGCAGACGCTGCGGCGTTTTCGGCGCCCGCACGCCGAGCACCGGATTGGCCTCACAATGCCCGTGCAACACCGCCCAGCGGTAAAACCCGCGCCAACTGGAAAGCACCCGCGCCAGCGAGCTGCCGCTCAAACCCTGCGTGCGCAGGCGCACCAGACAGGCGCGCATGTCGCGCGACTGCAAGGCCAGCAGCGCGCGCCCTTCGGCCAATTCCGCCAGCCGCGCCAGGTCGCGCGCGGTGTGTTCTTGCGTGTGCGCACTGGCGCGGCGCTGCTCGCGCTGCCAGGCGAGATAGTCCTGCATCAAGGCAGGCAGCGATTCGGGCGGGGCGTACACATACATGGTCGTGCGTGCGCCGCTGCTTACCCCAGTTCACGCACCAGTGCGATGGCGGCCAGCTCGCCAATGCGGGTGAGATAGACCGTGCCCATGCCGGAATAGAAACGTTCGGTCTCTTCGCTGGCCATTGCCAAGAGGCCAAAGCAGATGTCGCGCCGGTGCAGCGGCACCAGTGCCACCGAGCGGATGTGCGGCGCGGCCTCGCCAAACCAGTCGACAATTTCCATGTTGCTGGGTTCGCCGCACCACGGCTGGGTGAGGTCGGCAGCGTAGTTGCGCAGCTCCTGGCTGACCGGGTCAAAATCGGGCGTGCCGTGCTCTTCCGAGGTATTCCACACGCGCAGCGCCACATGCGGCACGGCGAAGTCTTCCAGCAGCGTCTGGAAGAGGTTTTCGCGGATGCCCAGATAATCCGCCGCAGCCAGCAGGCGCACGCTCAGTTGATGCACCTTGCCGCTGATGTCGTCATTTTCTTCGCCAAAGCGAATCAGGCGCACGAGGCGGTCTTCCAGCGCGACGATTTTTTCGCGCAGCGCGTGCAACTGCCGTTCGGCCAGGCTGATGGCCTGCCCGTGCTGCGGGTGCGGGACGGTGATGTCCGCGAACAATTCGGCGTGTTCGATGAAGAAATCGGGGTTTTCGTGCAGGAAGCGGGCAATTTCCTGTGCATTCATGTTGTGTGCTCCAGTACAGGGTTGTGCGGACGCCCCGCAAGCGTGCAGGGCCAGGGAAGTTCGCCGACGAAGACGGTATGCGCCTCGCCGCGCATCCAGACGGGTTCGCCTTCGCCGTGCCAGTCAATTTCCAGCGTGCCGCCGCGCATGTCCACGCGCACCGGCGTATCGAGCAGGCCGCGCACGATGCCGGCGACCACGGCGGCGCACGCGCCCGTGCCGCAGGCGAGCGTCTCACCCGCGCCGCGTTCATACACGCGCAGCGCGATGTGCTGGCGGTCGATGATTTGCATGAAACCGGCGTTCACCCGCGCGGGAAAACGCGCGTGGTGTTCCATCTGCGGCCCTTGTTCGGCAACCGGCGCGGCGGCGACATCCGCCACCACCTGCACGGCGTGCGGGTTGCCCATTGAGAGCGCGGTAATCAGCACTTCGCCGCCATCGGGCAAAGCCAGCGGCTGCACGCGCGCGGCGGGCTGTTCCGTCAGAAAGGGGATGCGTTCGGGCGCAAAGACGGGCGCGCCCATGTTCACGGCAACCAGCCCGTCTTCGCCGTGTTGCAGGGTAATCAGGCCGGATTGTGTGCGCACGCGGATGTGCGCCTTGTCGGTCAGCCCCTGTTCGCGCACAAAGCGCACAAAGCAGCGCGCGCCGTTGCCGCATTGTTCCACTTCGCCACCGTCGGCGTTGAAAATGCGGTAGCGAAAATCGGCCTCGTCCTCGCTGGCGGCTTCGACCACCAGCAACTGGTCAAAACCAATGCCAAAGCGCCGGTCGGCCAGACGGCGGATGGTAGCCGCATCGGGCGCAAACGCTTGCCGCACGGCATCGACCACCATGAAATCATTGCCCAGACCGTGCATCTTGGCAAAACGAAGCTGCGCCATCACGTCCTCTGCGTTGTGTCTTTCGCCCGCACGCGGCCTTACTGCCAGCCGATGCGGTTCAGCGCATTGATGGACTCGCGGTCGCCCTGTTCGGCAGCCAGCCGGTACAGACGCCGCGCTTCTTCGATGTCGGCGCCCACACCTTTGCCAATTTCATAGGCTTGCGCCAGATGGCGCTGCGCAATCGCCAGCCCCTGATCCGCTGCCAGGCCAAAGAAATGCACCGCTTGCTGGTAGTTGAGCGGCACGCCATCGCCAATCATGAATTTTTCGCCCAGCCGGAACTGCGCGTTCACCTCGCCGCGTTCGGCGGCCTTGAGGTACAACTCCCGCGCGCGCGCAGCATCGACGTGGCCCGCCTTGCCGGTTTCCGCGAGTTGTCCCAGAAAATACAGCGCGCGAGGATATTCAGACTGCGCCGCGGCCTGGAAAAGCTCCTGCGCCCGCCGCATGTGATCCGGCAGCGAGCTAAAGCCCAGATAGGTTTCCCCCAGCAAGGTGAAGGCTTCGGGCGTGCCATGCGTGGCCGCGCGACGGAAAAGCTCGTCGGCCTGTTTTTCGTTGCGCGGCACCCCGCGCCCTTCCAGATACAGCCGCCCCAGCCAGATTTCGCCCATCACGTCTTCCTGCTCGACCGCCTTGCGCAACCACGCCAGCGCCTGCGCGTCATCGTGCTCCACGCCGACACCGTCCAGATACAACCGCGCCATCAGCACCTGCGCCTGCGGGTCATTGCGCTGCGCCGCGCGGCTGGCCCACTGGCGCGCCTGCACATCATCGCGCACCATGCCAATGCCTTCGTGATAACAGCGCGCCAGCTCGGCTTGCGCTGCGGGCAAACCCTGCTCCGCCGCCTGTTGCAGCAGTTCGACGCCTTTGGCAAAGTTGCGCCGCGCGCCGCTGCCGGTCAGATAGATTTTCGCCGCCGCCAGCTTGGCCTCCGCGTAATCCTGCGCTGCCGATTTTTCAAACCAGACCAGCGCCTCTGTCTCGCTTTGTGCCACGCCCGTGCCGCTTTGATACAGCTCGCCGAGCGCAAACTGCCCCTGCGCATCGTTTTGTTCCGCGCTCTTGCGAATCCAGTGCACCGCCTGCTGCGCATCGCGCGTCACACCCTGACCATGCGCATACATCAGCCCCAGGTTGTACTGCGCCGGCGCATAACCCGCCTCAGCGGCGCGGCGGTACCAGCGCACCGCCTGCACGTCGCTGCGTTCCACGCCCTGACCGCGCGCATGTAGCGAACCCATCTTGAACTGCGCCACGACATCGCCATCATCGGCGGCGCGGCGATACCAGATCAGCGCCTCACCCATGTTCGGCTCCACCCCCAGCCCCTTTTCGTAGAGCATGGCGAGGTTGAACATCGCCGTCGTGTTGCCCTGCTGGGCAGCGAGCAGATACCACAGCCGCGCCTGTTCCAAATCGGTGGGCGTGCCGCGTCCGGACTCGTTCATCATGCCCATGAAAAGCTGGGCACCGTCGTGGCTTTGTGCGGCGGCTTTGGAAAAGAGTTCGATGGCGTTGCGGTCACTGGCCGGCATACCGCGCCCGCTGGCGTACATCAGGCCAAGAAAATACTGCCCCTCGGCATCGTTTTTGTCGGCAGCCATGCGAAACCAGCGCACCGCTTCCTGCAGGTCTTCCGGCACGCCCAGCCCCTGGTCATACAGACGCCCCATGCCGACCACCCCGGCCAGACAGCCCTTGTCCGCCGATTCCTGATACAGCTCCAGCGCCCGCTTGCCATCGCGCTCCACGCCTACGCCAGTCTCATACATGCGCCCCAGCGCCGCCTGACCTTCGGCACTGCCCTGCCGCACCGCCATGCGATACAGCATTACCGCCTGATCCACGTCATGACGCACCCCCCGCCCATGTTCATACATTCTACCCAGTTCCACCACTGCTTCCGGCAGACCGCTTTCCTCTGCCTTGCGCACCCAGCGCACCGCCTCCGACAAATTCTGCTCCACGCCATCGCGCCCCTGCGCATAGCGCCGACCCAGTTCCAGTTGCGAAGGCGCGTCTCCCGCCTGCGCGCGCGAACGCAGCAATTCGATACGCAGCGGCTTGGGCTTCTCGGGCACCACCTCTTGTTCCGGAACATCCCCGGCAGCCGCCTCTTCGGCGGGCGGCGCATCCTGCGCCAGCGCCGGAGCGCCCGTCATCACCAGCAAAGCCCCCCACAGCGCCAACACACGCCAGTTCACAGTTCCGCTTTTCATCGTTTCGCCTCGCATCAAAATTTTCAAGCAACCGCCGCAGGCACACTACCCCGCCGACGACGCGACCAGACCGTTACAACACGTAGCAACCGCGATTATAGCCAGCCGTATGCAATAATTTTTGACACTACACGCATACACTCCCCCTTTTACTTCACGACGCACAGGAAATCTGCACAGCATGAACGCCACGCTCGCCATTCTCGGCACCGGCAACATGGGCCGCGCCCTGGCCATCGTCGCCGCCAAAACCCTCTCGCCCTCGCACATCCTGCTCACCGACCCGCGCCCCGAAGCCGCCCGTGCGCTGGCCGAAGAAATCGGCGCACAAAGCGTCGCCAGCAACACGGAAGCACTCGCCCGCGCCCGCATCCTGCTGCTGGCCATGAAACCGCAGCAGGTGCAAGGCGTGCTTGCAGACTTGGGCGCGAAGCTGCGCCAGTGCGCCGCCGAAGGGCAGCCGCGCGCGCTGGTTTCCATCGCCGCAGGCGTACAGCTTGCCACCTTGCGCATGTGGAGCGGCTGCACCGCCGCCGAACTGCCCATCATCCGCCTCATGCCCAACACCGCCTGCGCCATCGGCCACGGCCAGATTCTCGCCTGCACGGAAGACGCCGACGCGCCCATCGACGAAGTCTGCGGCATCCTCTCCGCCGCCGGACGCATCACCCGCATCCCCGAATCCGCGATGGAAGCGGGCAGCGTGGTATCCGCCTGCGCCCCCGCGTTCGCCTACATTTTCATGGAAGCCCTGGCCGACGGCGGCGTGCGCGCTGGTCTTTCCCGGCAAGACGCGCTGCAATTTGCCGCCCAGGCCGTGCAAGGCGCGGCGCAGATGGTCTTGCAAGGCCATCAATCGCCTGCGGCGCTGAAAGACGCCGTCTGCTCGCCCGCCGGTTCCACCATCGCAGGCGTCGCCGCGCTGGAAGCCCACGGCCTGCGCCACGCCGCCATCGACGCCGTCTGGCAAGCCTATTTGCGCACGCTGGAAATGGGCAAACCGGCCTGAGCACCCGTTCAGCCGGTTTTGGGCAACGTGGGCGGCGCGTCTTTTGCATCCTGCCGCGCCAGCGTGTTTTGCACCGTGCGCAGCATGGAATACGAAAGCGCGTGATACAGCGGCGTCGGGCAAATCGGGCGCGACACCGCCTGCGCAATCACCGCCGCGCCCATCAGCGGAATCAGCACGCCGTGGCTGGAAGTCATTTCCATCACGATGACAAAGGCGGTAATCGGCGTTTGCGTCATGCCGGTCAAAAACGCCACCATGCCCAGAATCAGCACCCCCGAAGCGGGCGTGGCCGGAAAAAACTGCACCACATCCGCGCCCAGCCCCGCGCCCACGGCCAGCGCCGGTGCAAACATGCCGCCCGGAATGCGCGACAGAAACGCCAGCAACACCGCCCCCAGCTTGGCCAGAAAATAAAACCACGGCAGCGCGCTGGCGCCTTCCAGCGCCGCTTTGGTTTCCGCGTAGCCCGTGCCATAGGTCAGCCCGTTCGTGGCAATGCCCAGTATTGCCGTGCCCAGTCCGCACAGCGCCGCAAACATCACCGGATGCTGCCGCCACAGCCGCCCCACGCGCCCCGGCAGGCCGCGCGCGCAGCGTATCAGCAAGAGACTGAACAGCCCGCCCAGCAGCCCGCCGCAGACGCCACACACCAGCGTCGGCCCCAGGCTGGCGCTCCAGTCCAGATGTTCCGCCACTCGCCCGAAATAGGCATACGGCCCCAGCACGCCCAGCGAAATCAGGCCGGTGAAAATCACCCCCGTCAGCGTCGCGCCGTTCGCCTTGAACGCGCGAAAGCGGCACATTTCCTCAATGGCAAACAAAATCCCGCCCAGCGGCGTATTGAACGCCGCCGCAATGCCCGCGCCGCCGCCCACGGCAATCAAATCCTGATTCGAGAGCACCCGCCGCTTGTGCTTGAAGCCCGAGAGCACATGCAGCGCCGACGCCCCCACCTGCACCGACGGCCCTTCGCGCCCCGTCGCCGCGCCCACCAGCAAGCCGCCCCAGGTGAGCACAATTTTCATCCAGGCGATTTTCAGCGACAGCAGCCGCTCGCGCACCCGCTTATCGTCGCTCATCATCGCCGCCAGCGCCTGCGGAATGCCGCTGCCCATCGTCATCGGCGCAAAGCGGTGCGCGCACCACACCACGGCGGCAAAGCCCAGCGACGTAATCAGCAAGCTCCACCAGCGGCTTGCCTGCACCCAGTCGCCCTGCCAGGCAATCATCGCATCGGCGCCCACGGCAAACAGAATGCACATCAGCCCGACCAGCAACGAGGCCGTCACCAGCAAAAAGCGGTTGTACCAGCGGCGCATCGAAAGCCACGGCAGCACAGAGCGCCCCAGCATACGCCAGCACAACACCGCCCACGCACGAACACGAAACCAAACCTTCATCACACCCGCCCACTCCGGCGCATCAAAACGCGCTACGCTAACAGAATGCCCGCCGCGCCACAAACCGCCCCGCCCCGCCTTTGCCGCGCGCCTTTACGGTGTGCGCAATTCTTCCTACACTGCGCTCCTGTGCGCCCTGTGCGGACGTTTGCGGGGCGCGGATTCGTGAATCAGGAGACACCAAAATGAAGCGCTTGCCATTGTACCTGTCCCGCCACGGCATTCTGGGCGGCCTTGTGCTGTCCGTTGCCTTATTTGCCACCGCACCGCAGGCGCGCGCCTGCACCACTACCATCGTCACCCCCGGCGCCAGCGCCGATGGCTGCATGATGGTCAGCCATTCCGATGACAACGACCTGGACGACCAATCCATCGTCTATGTGCCCGCGCGCGACTGGCCGGAAGGCAGTCAGCGTCCGGTACATGCTACCGCTGCGGCCATTGGCGATTTGCCGCAATTCAATGCTTTCGAGCTGCCGCGCATGGTCGACCCGGAGCGCGCGCCCGGCTATGCCCATCCCAATGAAAAACCCAGCATTCCCATCGGCCACATTCCGCAGGTGGCGCATACCTACGCCTATCTGGACGGCACCTACGGCATCATGAACGAGCACGGGCTGATGTTCGGCGAATGCACGGACGGCGCCTTCGTCAGCAATGGCCCCGAGCCGGGCAAGCGCCTGTTCTATTCTTCCGAGCTTTCCCGCGTGGCGCTGGAACGCACGCGCACGGCGCGCGAAGCCATCCAGCTTATGGGCGAGCTGATTGAAACCTACGGCTATTACGGCACGGGCGAGACCTTGCCGGTGGCCGACCCGCAGGAAGCCTGGGTGATGGAAATGGCGCCTTCGCCCGAAGGCACGGGCGGGCTGTGGGTCGCCCAGCGCATTCCGGACGGGCATTTCTGGGTGGCCGCCAACCAGTTTCGCATCCGCGAACTCATCCCCGGCAACCCGAACCAGATGTGGGGCAAAACGCTCATTGCCACGCTGGAAAAGGCTGGCTGGCGCGCGCCCGAAGATCGCGGCCAGCCCGTCGACTGGCTGCGCTCGGTGAGCCACGGCGAGTACAACCATCCGTATTACTCGCTGCGCCGTGTCTGGCGCGCGCTCTCATTGGCCGCGCCTTCGACCAACCTTTCGCCGTGGGTGGAAGACGGCTTTACCCGCGCCTATCCGTTCTCGGTTCAGCCGGACAAGAAAATGAGCCTGGCCGACCTCAAGCGCATCCACCGCGACCACTACGAGGGCACGGAGTTTGACCTGACCAAAGGCATCGCCGCCGGCCCCTATGGTTCGCCGGAACGCTACATCGGCCCCTACGACCCGCGCGGTGACGTGGGCGACCCGAACGCCCAGCTTCCGGGCGCGTGGGAACGCCCCATTTCCATGTTCTACACCGGCTTCACCACCATCACCCACTGGAACCCGAATCTGCCCGAGGCGCTGGCCGGCACGGTGTGGGTGGCGCTCGACCGTCCCGCCGAATCCGCCTTTGTGCCGCTGGCCGTCGCCCCCACGCCGCCGGGCTATGAACAAGGCGACACGCGCGCCTTTTCGCGCGACAGCGCCTGGTGGACGTACAACCTGGTGGGCAACTACGCGCAGTTGAAATACAGCTACATGATTCAGGACATTCAAAGCCGCGCCGCCACGCATGAGGCGGCAGGCGAAGAGCTGGTGAAAACACTGGGCACGGAGCTGGCTGAACTGGCGGCGCAAGACCCGCAACAGGCCGCCGCACGCCGCGCCGAACGGCTCACCGCCCACGCCGTGGCCGTGCGCGAAGACTGGGGCAAGCTCTTTGAACTGCTGGTGGGCAAATACGCCCAGGGTTTTGTGAACACGCACGACGGCAGCGATCAGGCCGTGGGCTACCCGCAAGAATGGCTGGATCGCACCGACTATTCCAAGGGGCCTGCCAACAGCTACGCCAAACCGCAATAACACACGCGCCACAGACGACGCACAACGGGCGACGGCACACCCTGCCGCCGCCCGTTTTTTCGGGCACCCTCAGCCCAGCGGAAAAAACAGCTTCAGCGGCTGGCCGCTGGCGGGAAGAAAGCCATAGTGCTGGTAGAAACGCGCGGCAGCGGCGTTTTTTGCGTCCACGAACAAGCCCGCACTGCCGACAGCCTGCGCTGCGCTGCGGGCGCGGTGCACGGCATCAGCCAGCAAGAGCCGTCCCAGTCCTTGCCCTTGCATGTCGGCGCGTATGGCCAGACGCCCCAGCCGCGTGACCGGAATCTGGCGCGGGAAGCGTTTCGCTTGTTTCGCGGGCAAATCGTCACACAGCACAAAGGCCGAGGCCAGGGCGTAAAAGCCCAGAATGCTGTTGGCTTCCACGTCGTAACCAGATTGCGCCCAAGCGTGCGCCGCCGGTTCATCCGCAGGAACGGCGACAAAGGTACGCGAGATTCCCTTGCCTTGATGTTGGAGCGCGGTTTGCTGAAGCCAGAGGTTCAGCGGCAGCACGCCGCAGTCAAAGCCGTTTCGGTCGTGGTGCCCAGTCAAGGCTTCCAGTCTGATCATCGCGGCGCGCCACGTAGTCATCAAGCGCCGCTTTCAGCGCGGCATTGGGAGGCAAAGGCGTTTCCAGCGCAGCAAGAAAGGCTTGCGCCTCGCGCGCGGACATCCGGATAACGCGCTCTTGCGCAATGATGCGCTCGGCTTCGCGCAAGGCCGTCTGGACAACAAACTGGTTGAGGGTCGCCCCCGTCAGGCTGGCGGCCATTTCCAGCGTTTCCTGCACGGTCAGCGGCACGCGGGCAGTGATGCGGCCACGCTCAAGCGTTGCGGTTGTCATGGCTGGCTCCATTGGGTTGGATGGAAAAAGTCTAGCACTATGGTGTCAAAATGTCACCACAGCGCATTTCCGTATGACTTGCTTCACCGCACTTCACCAAACCAATAGGCAAAAACTATAATTCTGCTTTCCCGCACGCGGCTCACTTTGCAGGCGGCAGCGTGCGCGGCGTGGCTGCCGTCCGCGCC
>JAFSWK010000100.1 GCA_017444505.1 Rhodocyclaceae bacterium
GCTGCTGGACATCATGGACGAGCTGCAAACGCCGCCAGAGCGCACGCTGATGGTGGGCGACACGACGCATGACCTGGAACTGGCGCATAACGCGGGCGTGCGCGCGCTGGGCGTGGCCTTTGGCGCGCATCCGAAGGCGACGCTGCAAGGCGCACCGCATCTGGCCGTGCTGGATACGCCGCAGGCGCTGCAAGACTGGTTTTTCGCCGAAGCGTCGGCGGTGTGAGGCGGATTAGGCAAGCAGCGCGCGCAGGCCGCTGATGCCGGTAAACAACGCCAGCGCAAACACCAGCCCGAGCAGCAGTACGCGAAAGCGCCGCGCCGGGAGAAAGCGGCGGATGCGCAAGCCAATGAGCAGAAAGGCTGCGGCCAGCGCCGTGGCTAGCGCAATGTCGGGCAGCATCGCGGCGGGCAAGAGTTCGGGCGCGACGGCGTAGAGCGTAATGAGCTGGCAGAGCTTGCCGGTGGCATAGCACAGATTGGCGGCGGGGACGATGTCTTCGACGGGCGTTTTGCGCGCCAGCAGATAGAGCAGGATGACGGGCGACATTGCGTTCGTCGCCCCGCCAATCAGCCCCGCGAGCAAACCGAAACCGATTTCGGCGCGTGCCGAAGCAGTAATCAGCGCCGGAGCGGATTGCCCGCGCTGCGCCTGTTGCGCCACCAGAATCAGCATCATCGCCGCCAGCAGCACCTGAAACCACGCCTGCGGCAAATGCACCAGCAGCGTCATGCCCACAAAACTGCCCAGCACGCTGCTGGCCGCCAGCCGCGCGTAGCGGCGCAGGATGGCCGCAGTATGCCGCCAGCCCACCGAGGTGATACTGAGCAGGTTGAGCAGCAACGTCGGCCACAGGCTGATGGCCACGGCCAGTTTCATCGGCATGAAGGTGGCGAGGATGGCAGTGACCAGCAGCGGAAAGCCTAGCCCGCTGATGCCGTGCAGCAAGGCGGCAAAGCAGATGGTGACGAGCGGCAGGGGCGAGTCGAAGCCGAACATGGCGCGGAGAGAAGGGAGGCGGGCGAGGCGCGGACTATAGCAGCGGTGCGCGCAGGCGGTAAATTGCATGGCACGGATTTTCAAGCTATAATCCGCAGGCTTTGAATTTTGCGCAGCCGAAGGCGGCGCGGGATTCTCCCTACGGTTCGGCAGGAATCAAACAGGAATGGGCGCTTTGCCCATTTTTTATTTTGTGCGGTCAAAAAAATGAATCTGGAAGAACTGGTGCAACAGACGGTGGAAGGCATGGGCTATGAACTCGTGGATTTCGAGTGCTCGCCCCGTGCCCGCTTGCTGCGCGTGTTCATCGACATTGCGCGCGGCATCACCGTGGATGACTGCGCCGAGGTCAGCGGCCAGCTTCAGCGCGTTTTCGAGGTGGAAAACGTCGATTACGACCGCCTGGAAGTTTCCTCGCCGGGGCTGGACCGTGCGCTGAAAAAGGCCGCCGATTTTGTCCGCTTCGCCGGTCGGCAGGCGCAGGTGAAGATGCGCGTGGCCATCGACGGCCAGCGCAATTTTTCCGGGGAAATCCTGAACCTTGAAAACGACGTGGTGCGCCTGCGCACCGAAGGCGGCGAGGTAGCCTTGCCGCTGGCTGACATGGATCGCGCCCGGCTGGTGCCGGTGTTTGACTGAATGCGCTTGCTGTGTCCTTGCAACTGAATGATTATATTGGAGAAAAATAAATGAGCCGTGAAATTTTGCTGTTGGTCGATGCGCTGGCGCGTGAGAAGAACGTTGACCGCGAAATCGTCTTTGGCGCGCTGGAAATGGCGCTGGCCTCGGCGACCAAAAAGAACATGGCTGACGATGCCGACGTGCGCGTGTCCATCGACCGCGAAACGGGCGATTACGAATCCTTCCGCCGCTGGCTGATTCTGCCCGATGCGGAAGTGACCAACGATGATGCCGAAATCGGCCTGATTGATGCGCGCGAAGAGTATGGCGAAGGTGTCGAAGTCGGCCAGTATGTTGAGGCGCCGCTGGAGCCGATCAGCTTTGGCCGTGTCGGCGCGCAGGCTGCCAAAGGGGTGATTTTGCAGCGCATCCGGGATGCCGAGCGCGAGCAGATTCTGAGTGATTTTCTCGACCGCAACGAATACCTGGTCTCGGGCAGCATCAAGCGCATTGAGCGCGGCGGCAACGCCATCATCGAAATTGGCCGTCTGGAAGCGATGATTCCGCGCGAACACATGATTCCGCGCGAAAACCTGCGCACGGGCGACCGCACCAAGGCTGCGCTGCTGCGTGTGGATCGCGGCGCGCGCGGGCCGCAGTTGCTGCTCTCGCGCACTTCGCCTGAATTTCTCTCCAGTCTGTTTGAGCTGGAAGTGCCCGAAATTGAAGAAGGGCTGCTCGAAATCAAAGGCTGCGCCCGCGACCCCGGGCTGCGCGCCAAGATTGCCGTGCATTCCAAAGACCCCCGCATTGACCCGGTGGGCACCTGCGTGGGGCTGCGTGGTTCGCGCGTGACGGCGGTGCGCAACGAAGTGGCCGGCGAGCAGGTCGACATCATCATCTGGTCGCCGGACCCGGCGCAGTTCGTCATCTCCGCGCTGCAACCGGCGGAAGTGGTTTCCATCGTTGTTGATGAAGAGCATCACAGCATGGACGTGGTGGTCGATGAAAGCAATCTGGCGATTGCCATCGGGCGCGGCGGGCAGAACGTGCGCCTGGCCTCCGAGCTGACCGGCTGGACCATCAACCTGATGAGCGAGAGCGAATCGGCGCAGAAAATGGACGAAGAGCGCCGCGTGATTCGTGAATTGTTCGTCGAGCGTCTGGACGTGGATGCCGAGCTGGCGGACATTCTGATTGACGAAGGCTTTACCACGCTGGAAGAAATCGCCTACGTGCCGCTGGCCGAAATGCAGGAAATCGAAGAGCTGGATGACGACACCATCAACGAGTTGCGCGAGCGCGCCCGCAATGTCTTGCTCACCGAAGCGATTGCCACCGAAGAGCAGATTGAAAACGTTTCCGAAGAGCTGCTGGCCTTGCCCGGCATGGAAAAAACCTTGGCCGCCAAACTGGCGCAGCATGGTGTGACGACGCGCGATGGTCTGGCCGATTTTGCGGTGGACGAACTGGTGGAGCTGACCGGAGTGGATGAAGAGCGTGCTGCCAACCTCATCCGCGAAGCGCGCGCCCACTGGTTTGAGGAGTGAGCGGGACAGAGGAGGGTTTGCCAAAATGGATGAAATGAACGTAGCCCGTTTTGCGGATGAACTCCGGATGCCGGTCGAGGTATTGCTGGAACAATTAAACCGTGCGGGCGTGAAGAAAAGCCGGGGTGAGGATACTGTCACCGCGCAGGACAAACAGGTTCTGCTTGATTTTCTGCGCCAATCGCATGGCGATGGCAAGCGCGGCAAGATTACGCTCACCCGCCGCCAAACCTCCGAGATTCGCGCCGTCGATGCCGCCACCGGCAAAGAGCGCACGGTGCAGGTGGAAGTGCGCAAAAAACGCACGCTGGTCTCGCGCGAAGCGCTGGCTGAACGTGCCGCCGCCGCCGCCGCTGCCGCTGTGCGCGCAAGCAAGCAGAGTGCTGCGGAAGAGCCTGCTGTGGCGCAAGCTCCGGCACCGGCGCCGCAGCCTGTGGCGGAGCCAGCGCCCGCATCGCCTGCGGCGGAGCCGGTTCGCGCCGAAGCGCCGCCCGAGGTAGAAGCGGGGGCGAGTGCGCCGCAAGCTGCCGAAGCGCCCGAGGCGCAAACGCAAACCCGCGCCCCGGCGCGTGCGCGAACCACCAAAGCGGCTGCCGCGCCGGCTTCGCGTCCTGTGCTCAAGCCTGTTGTGCTCAGCGAAGAAGAACGCGCCGCGCGCGCGCGCGAATCCGACCGCTATCACGAGCTGCGTGCCCGCCAGCAGGCCGATGCCCGCGCCCGTCAGGAGCGTGAAGAAGCCGCCCGCGCCGCACTGGAAGCGCGCCGCAAGGAA
>JAFSWK010000101.1 GCA_017444505.1 Rhodocyclaceae bacterium
AGGCTCTGGGAAGAAAGCTGGGAGCGCATATGCCGCGCCGAAGACGAACAAACCCCCATCCTTGACCTGTTTGAAATCGGGCGCGGCAAGAACAACCGTCCCACCGAACTCATCTTTGTCGAACGCTGCCTGAACCTGCTCAAACCCGGCGGGCGCATGGGCATCGTGCTGCCCGACGGCAACCTCAACAACCCCTCGCTCGCATGGCTGCGCCGCTGGGTGGAAAGCCGCGCCACGCTGCACGCCGTCATCAGCCTGCCGGAAGAAACCTTCCGCTCCAGCAACGCCACCGTCAAAGCCTCGCTCGTCTTTCTGCGCAAATTCACCGATGAACAAGCCGCCGCGTGGGAAGCCGCATGGCAGCAGGCGCACGCCGAACTTGACACGCACTTTGACGCCCAGCGCGACAGCGCCCACGGCGACTACGCCCCCCGCATCGCCAGCGGCGACGATGCCGAAGCCGCCCGCCTGCTTGACGCGCTCGCCGCCCTTGGCCTGCAGCGCCTGCTTCCATCCTGGTGGCGTGATGCACCCCCCGCCTACCCGCGCCAAATTGCGCCCACCATGCAGGGCAAACCCTACTGGCAGGACGACACCGCCAAAGAGCACAAAAAAACCGCCGCCAAACTCAAAAAACAGGCCGCCGCAGCGCTGGCCGCCGTGCAAAAACGCAGCAACGCACTGCTGGCAGAACTCAAAGCCAAATACAAGGCCATCGACGAAGCCCACTCCGCCGCACTCTGGGCGCGCGTGCGCGAACTGTTTGACTACCCCGTCTTTGCCGCCGCCCCCCACGCCGTCGGCATCACCTCCACGGGCGAAACTGGCGAAGGCGTCGCCAACGAACTGCCCGCCGTGCTGCACGCATACAGGCAATTCAAAGCGTGGCTTGAACGCGGGGCGCCGCAGGAGGCTGCGCCAAATTTTCAGCAGCCCTCCACTGCGTAATCCGGCGGTGGAGGGAAATAGAGCGGTGGATTGAAGAAGCTGAAACCAAGCATGCCGGAGCTTTCCCAGAATACCCGTTACGCGACATCCTCGTGCGCAAAGTTTCACCAATCAACAGGGAAACACACGCGCTGGATACTTTGAACGTCATCGCCAAAATTTCATTTGGCGGCGAACTCCATGTCCGAAGCACCGAAGAAAAGCGGAACTACAAGGGACCTCTGTTCGAAGCGACAGCGGGCGACTTGGTTATCTCAAAAATTCGCGTTGCACAAGGCTCGCTGTGCCTTGTGCCCGATAATTTAGCTCACCTGGCCGTCAGCCCAGAATATCCGGTGTATGCCATCGACCTGGCAAAAGCGCGGGCAAAATTTGTGCAACTTGCCGTTCGTACGTCAGCATTTCAACGGCGTATTTCTGGCTTGCGCTCCGGAAACACAACCAAGGCGCGAATCCGCCCCGCGCAATTTGAGGCGCTGTATATCCCCATTCCTCCGCTCAACGAACAGGATGCACTCACTGCCGCCTACACCGACGCGCTGGCGCGCGCCGCACAACTCGAGCAGGAAGCTGACGCCATTGAACGCGCTGGCTGGCTGGCGTTTGAAGAGGCACTTGGCCTCGCGCCCCCGCCACCCTTGCCGGATGCGCCGGTCTTTGTCGCCCGTTTCAAGGATATGGAGCAATGGACTGGGAAATGGGGAGAAAGCTCGGAACTCGCCAGCCGCTATCCATTATTACCGTTAAGCAAAGTGCTCATCGCGCGGCGCGAACCAGTGGAGATTGATGGCGCGTTAGGCGACTGGCAGGCGATCACCATCAAATTTTCGGGTGAAGTGTTGCCACGCAACAGAACGGACGCTTTTAAAGGCGCGATGTTCGCAGCCTATCCCGGTGACATTGTTTTCTCGAAAATCGATGCCCGCAACGGCGCGGTCGGCCTGATACCTGACAGCATCCCACAGGCGGTCGTCACGAGCGAATATCCCGTATTTACGCCCAAAGCAGACAAGGTTCGCGCTGCCTATCTGTCTCGCTTGCTGCGTGCAGAACACTTCAGGAATGCGCTGCAACGCAAGGCATCGGGCACCAGTGGGCGGAAACGGATCACGCCGAAGGGGTTCTTGAGCTTGGTCATACCTGTTCCTCCTCTCGCTGAACAGGATGTGTTGGTTTCCGCATTGTCCCATGCTGCCCGGCTTAAACAACAAGCCGCCAGCCTGCGCCAATCTGCGTGGGAACAGTTTGAAGCCGCCCTGTTCGTGACAACCAACTTGCTGTGATGCCTGCACGCCGTTATTTGCCAATACAAAACCGGCTAAAAATCGCGCCCAGCAGGTCATCCGGCGTGCACTCTCCGGTGATTTCGCCCAGTGCGCGGTGGGCAAGCCGCAGGTCTTCGGCGAGCAGTTCGGGGTGCGCGTGTTGTTCGGCGGCGTGGGCAAGATGCGCTGCGGTGCGGGCGAGGCAGTCCAGATGACGGGTGCGGGCGAGCAGGACGTTTTCTTCGCCGGTGGCGGCGTTGCCGGTGGCGTCCAGTATCGCGGCGCGCAGGTCTTCCAGCCCTTGATGATGACGGGCGCTGATGTGCAGCGCCGCGCCCTGTCGGCCTGCGGGGGTAGTGGTCAAATCGGTTTTGTTCCAGACGGTGAGCGTGGGAATGCCGGCGGGCAGTTGCGCGGCGATGCGGCGGTCTTCGTCGGTCTCGCCGGTGCTGGCGTCGAGCAGGCGCAGGACGAGGTCGGCGCGGGCGATTTCTTGCCAGGCGCGTTCAATGCCGAGGCGTTCCACGGGGTCGTCAGTAGTGCGCAGTCCGGCGGTGTCGATGAGGGTGACGGCGATGCCGTGCACGGCAATGCGGTGATGCAGGGCGTCGCGCGTGGTGCCGGGAAGGTCGGTGAC
>JAFSWK010000102.1 GCA_017444505.1 Rhodocyclaceae bacterium
AGTACCTTGCCGGAAGTGGGCGCGACGGGGTTGTAGGCGCGCGCTAGCCGCGTGAGCGAAGCGAGCAGAAGCACCTCGTCCTTTTTGTGCTCGGCCAACCGCTTGGCTTTTTCAATCTCCATCTCGGCCACCTGCACGTGGCGCGTGGCCGGCTCATCAAAGGTGGAAGCGACCACTTCGCCGCGCACGGAACGCTGCATGTCGGTGACTTCTTCCGGACGCTCGTCAATGAGCATGACAATCAGCGCCACGTCCGGATGATTGCTGGCGATGGCGTGGGCGATGTGTTGCAGCATCACGGTTTTGCCAGACTTGGGCGGGGCGACCAGCAGGCCGCGCTGCCCTTTGCCGATGGGCGCGATGATGTCGATGACGCGCCCGGTGATGTTTTCTTCGGCGCGGATGTCGCGTTCCAGCCGCAGGTGTTCGTCCGGGTGCAGCGGCGTGAGGTTTTCAAAGAGGATTTTGTTTTTGCAGACTTCGGGCGGCTCGCCGTTGATTTTGTCGAGCTTGACCATGGCGAAGTACCGTTCGCCATCCTTGGGGACGCGAATTTCGCCTTCGATGGTGTCGCCGGTGTGCAGGTTGAAGCGGCGGATTTGCGTGGGCGAGACGTAAATGTCATCGGTTCCGGCCAGATACGAAATGTCGGGCGAGCGCAGAAAACCAAAGCCATCGGGCAGCACTTCCAGCGCGCCGTCGCCATAAATCGGCTCGCCCTGTTTGGCGCGGTTTTTCAGCAAGGCAAAGACCAGTTCCTGTTTTTTCAGACGGTTCGCGCCGTCGATGCCATTCTGGTTGGCCATTTCCAGCAGTTGGCTGACGTGAAGGGCTTTTAGCTCGGAAAGATGCATGGTGTTTCGGTTCGGAGGTGATGTTGATTGAAAAAGACCGCCGCGTGCGCAAGGCGCGACGCGAAGAAAAACAAGGGATTTGCCCTGCGTGGCAGAACGCCGTGGCAGACCGGCGACCCGCGCGCGCGAAGCGCACGGGCGCGAGAGGGAAATTACAGGTGGCTGTTGATGAATTCGACCAGCTTGCCGCGCGGCACGGCGCCCACGGTGGTGGCCACGGCGTTGCCGTCCTTGAAGAGAATCATCGTCGGGATGCCGCGCACGCCGTATTGGGCGGGCGTGGCGGGGTTTTGGTCGATGTCGAGTTTGGCGATTTGCAGACGGCCTGCGTACTCGGGGGCAAGCTGTTCGAGCACCGGCGCAATCGCTTTGCAGGGGCCGCACCATTGCGCCCAGAAATCCAGCAGGACGGGGGTGGCAGATTGCAATACGTCAGCCTCAAAGCTGGCATCGGTTACGTGGAGGATGTTTTCGCTCATAACGGTAAGGAATCTTGCAAACGGAAAAACCGACGAGCCGACACAGCCTTGGGCGGCGCGGCATCGTTACGGCAGAGAAGGAAAAAAACAGGCGGCGCACAGAAAATGCGCCGGAGGAACTTCCATTGTGCGGCGCGCAGTGGCGACGCGGTGCGCAAGGTATGCCAAAGCGCCCGGCGCGTCAAGCCTTGCGCGGCGCTTTGCGCAACAGGGCGCAAACCGGCTGTGCCGCAATGTCCACCTTTGCCCACGCGCCCTGCCCCTGCGCTTACAATACGGCGCTTTCCCAATCTTTTCGCGCACTGCTCCCCTTATGTCCGGCAATACCTTTGGCACGCTTTTTTGCGTCACTTCCTTTGGCGAATCGCACGGCGCGGCCATCGGCTGCGTCATCGACGGCTGCCCGCCCGGGCTGGAACTGACCGAGACCGACATCCAGCACGACCTCGACCGCCGCAAACCCGGCACGTCCCGCCATGTTACCCAGCGCCGCGAACCCGATACGGTGGAAATTCTTTCCGGCGTTTTTGAAGGCCGCACCACTGGCACGCCGATTGCGCTGCTGATTCGCAATCAGGACCAACGTTCCAAAGACTACGGCACGATTGCGCACAGTTTCCGCCCCGGGCACGCCGATTATGCCTGGTGGCAAAAGTACGGCATCCGCGATTACCGTGGCGGCGGGCGCAGTTCGGCGCGCGAGACTGCCGCGCGCGTGGCCGCTGGCGCCGTCGCCCGCAAATGGCTGCGCCAGCGCCACAGTATCGAAATACTGGCCTGGATGGCGCAACTGGGCGAAATTGCCATTCCTTTCCGCGAGGAAGCCGCCATTGCCCGCAACCCGTTCTTTGCGCCTGATGACAGCATCGTGCCCAGACTGGAAAGCTATATGGACGAGCTGCGTCGCGCGGGCGACTCCATCGGCGCGCGGCTGTGCGCGTGTGTGCGCAATGTGCCCGTCGGCTGGGGCGAGCCGGTGTTTGACCGGCTGGATGCCGACATCGCCCGCGCCATGATGGGCATCAACGCGGTCAAGGCGGTGGAAATTGGCGACGGTTTTGGCGTCGTCACCCAGCGCGGCAGCGAGCATGGCGACGAACTGACTCCGCAAGGGTTTGCCAGCAACCACGCTGGCGGTTTTGTCGGCGGCGTGAGCACCGGGCAGGACATCACCGTCTCGCTGGCCATCAAGCCCACGTCCAGCATCCGCATTGCACGGCGCAGCGTGGATGTGCACGGCCAGCCCGTCACACTGGCCACCGAAGGGCGGCACGACCCTTGCGTGGGCATTCGCGCCGCGCCCATCGTGGAAGCCATGCTTGCCCTCACGCTCATTGACCACGCCCTGCGCCACCGCGCCCAGTGCGGCGATGTGACCCCGCCCACGCCCATCGTGCCTGCCCGTCGGCCTGACTAAGCCCACGTTTTGCATGGAGAACGCTCCGCCATGATTGCCGCCCTGCCCCGCATTCTCCCGCTCGCCGCCGCCCTGTGCCTCAGCGCCTGCGCCAGCACGGTCGTCGAACGTGGTGACGGCGAATATTACGGCTACGAAGAAGCCGTCCCCTTGCGCGACCCTTCGTACAGCGACTGGCGCTGGCGCCAGAGCGAATGCGAACAGGCCGCCTGGATGCGTTACCCGCGCCGCATGGAGCGGCGCTGCATCACCCGTCGCCGTGGCAAGGAAGAAGTGCGCGAATGCGCGCCCAGCGGCTACGACATCAACCAGGCCTTGCGCTACGACTACGTTGAGCGCTGTATGCACGGCTATGGACGCTACTAACCCGCCGCCCCCGCGCACCATCACGCTGGCCTGGACGGGCGCTTCCGGCCTGCCCTACGGCGTGCGTCTGCTCGAACACCTGCTGGCCGCCGGTTGTCAGGTGCATTTTGCGCTCACCCAGGCCGCCCACGTCGTCGCCCGTCAGGAAATGGACTGGACGCTACCCGCACAGCCGCAGGCGCTGAAAGGC
>JAFSWK010000103.1 GCA_017444505.1 Rhodocyclaceae bacterium
GGATGCGCCCTTTCACCTGCGGGTCGCCGTCCTGCTGTTTGGTTTCCTGCTTGACCTCTTCCTTGGTCATGCGCAGTTTGCGGTAGTAATTCCACAACTGATAGGGCACGTCGACAATCGCCAGCAACGCCAGCCCCAGCACGATGAGCAGCGCTGC
This sequence comes from Rhodocyclaceae bacterium, assembly GCA_017444505.1. Lineage (GTDB taxonomy): Bacteria > Pseudomonadota > Gammaproteobacteria > Burkholderiales > Rhodocyclaceae > JAFZMK01. The sequence goes on from JAFSWK010000103.1 coordinate 158, forward strand.
CCAGCGCACTTCATTAAAAAATTCCAGAATCGCCGCCCGCTGGGTGAGCCGCACAAAGCCCATCCAGTACGCATGTTCGCGCCAGAACACCCAGACCACCACGCCGCCGAGCACCAGCACTTTCAGAATCGACTTGGCCAGCTCCACCAGCCCGCGCGAAGAAAACATCCGCCCCAGCCCGCTGATGGGATTCATGCGCGCAAAATTCAGCGTCAGCGCCTTCGAGGAAAAGTTCCAGCCGCTCACCAGAATATGCCCCTCCACCGCCACCACCAGGCAAATCGTCACAAAAGGGGCGACGGTCAGCACCGCATCGGAAAGCGCGTTATACAGGTGCATCATCATCAACCGATGGTCAAAGGCCGCCTCGCGCTCAAAACTGAAGCGCTCGCGCAGCACCGCCATCAACCGCCCGCCCATCCAGCCGCCCAGCGCCCACAGACTGAGCACACCGCAAACCAGGATGAAAAAGGTCGCAAACTCCCGCGACACCGGCACATTACCGTCTGCCCGCGCGTCTGCAATCCGTTTTGAGGTTGGCTGTTCTGTCTTCTCGGAGTCGCTTTCTTCGGCCATCACCGCTCTCCGCGCAAACGTCCGTCTTCACGCCCTGCCGCAACACCGCGACACGCGCACCATTCCCCACCATTATCCCCGCCCCCTGCAGCCCCCCTGCCCACGAACAGACCCCGCTTTCCCCCGCTATTCCACGCCACCGGCGTCCCACACACGCCACGTTACCAATAACAATGCGCAACACGGCACACACCCACCGCCAACAAACCGGCGACGTGGGCGCGGCGGCGCGGCGGCGATGGCGCTTTGCAAGCGCTTTGCGGTTTTGTCTGGCAGACGGGGCGGGTATTGACGGCATGAATCGGGCTGCTATAATGGGCGGCTCCTTTGACGCGCTCGTAGCTCAGTTGGATAGAGTACCTGGCTACGAACCAGGGGGTCGTGGGTTCGAATCCTGCCGAGCGCGCCAGCATTTCCGGTTCGGCGTTTCGCCGGGTCGCAAGGCGGGAATAGCTCAGTTGGTAGAGCGCAACCTTGCCAAGGTTGAGGTCGCGAGTTCGAGACTCGTTTCCCGCTCCAGCATTTTCAGTGGGTTTGCATCACAGGGCGCAAAGCCCTTTTTTTACGTCGGTAGCATTTGCCTGCGCCGCGCGCGAGGCTGGAAGTCCGGTTTTCTTGCTCGCGGGCGGAGTTATGTCACGCCCGCGTGGGCGGGGGCTGCGGTATGATGGCGCGCGAGGATTGTGTGCGAACAAGGAATCCGTCCATGAACATTTTGTGCAGAACCGGGGTCGTGTTGCTGCTGGCGTCGTCGCTGGCGGGGTGCGATCCGCTGTATGACCTGCTGGAAATCCCCAATCCCAAGGAAAACGCCCAGAAAGAAAGCGATGCCCAGGCCATCGGCGCGGCCTGCCGCTATTCGGGGCGTTCGCTGGAAGATTGCTATACGCTGAATCCGGAGTATTCCAAAACCGATATTTATCTGGGCTGGCGGGAAATGAACGGGTATATGACGGACAACGACATCCAGCCCGTGCCGTCGCTTCTGGTGCCCGGGGCGATGATGACGCCAGAGGCTGCGGCAGAGCGCGCGGCGCGCGATGCGGAAAATGCCGCGCCACCGCCCGCACCCGCAGCGCCGGGAGAGGCGGAAGCGCCGCCCCCCGCAGCATCGGGCGACTGAGCCGCGCGCGGGCGCGCATTCTTTGCGGCGGCGACAAAAAAATCCCCCGAAGGGTTCGGGGGATTTTTTTGCGCGTGCAGCCGGAGTCAGTCACGCTTGACGGAGATGACCGCGCCGGTGGTGGCGTTGATTTTCACCTCATACTCGCGGCCACGATTGTCTCGCACCTCGACATCGTAGTAGGGATTGGCGCTGCGTTTGTTTTCCAGCTCGATGTCTGTAACCCAGCCGCCGCCGACAGCTTGCAGGGCAATCTGTTTCGCTTGCTGCACGGAAATCATCACGGTGCCAGTGCCCGGGTTCGAGTCCGGAGTGACGGAGATGACCGCGCCGGTGGTGGCGTTGATTTTCACGTCATACTCGCGGCCAAGATTGTCTCGCACTTCGACTTCGTAGTAGGGATTGGCGCTGCGTTTGTTTTCCAGCTCGATGTCCGTAACCCAGCCGCCGCCGACAGCTTGCAGGGCAATCTGTTTCGCTTGCTGCACGGAAATCATCACGACCGGAGCCGGGGTCGGAGTGACGGGTTGAACGGGCTGGCCAGGTTTGACCTTGTTTTCTACCTTGCGCTGCAAGATTTTACCGGTGGCAACATCAATCTTGAACTCGTATTCCACGCCGTTGTTTTTCACTTCGACTTCGTAGTAGAAGCCGGATTTTTTGCGTTCCAGATCAAAATCGGTCACTTGCCCGCCGCCAGCGGAAGACAGGGCGATGTTTTTCGCTTGTTGGGGCGTAATGGCAGCATTGGCAGAGACGCTGATGCCCAGCATCACAGCGAGAGCAAGAAGTTTCTTCATCACGTTTTCCTTGAAAAGGTTGATTCGACTGCGCAACGGCAAAAGCGAACAGGCTTCAACGTTGCGACGGATGGATGGTGGTTTGCAAAAACCACTATCCGATGAAGAGTCTATCAGGTTTCATGCGGTTACAAGGACAGGACAATGTAAGAAAAACTTGCTTGCCGAAGTGGTTTTTCCGGCGGCGGCAAGAGGCGGCGCGCACGGCTGCGCCCGTATAATCTGCGCCTTCGCAATCATCCCGAGGAAAACCCGTGTCTGCCGATTTTTCGTCCGGCCTGAACCAGCAATGGGTGCGGCGAACGCTGGCCGCCGTGTGGCATCCGTGCACGCAGATGCAGCACCATTTGCGTCCGGATTCGCCGCAGGCCATGCCGATGCTGCCGGTGGCGCGCGCGCAAGGGGCGTGGCTGTACGATTTTGACGGACGGCGCTATCTGGATGGCATCAGTTCGTGGTGGACAAACCTGTTCGGCCACGGGCATCCGAAAATCGTCGCGGCGCTGCGCGCGCAATTGGATGAACTTGACCACGTCATGCTGGCGGGCTTTACGCACGCGCCGGTGGTGGAGTTGTCGGAGCGCCTTTCGGCACGCACGCAAGGGGCGCTGGGTCATGCGTTTTATGCTTCGGATGGCGCGTCGGCGACGGAAATCGCGCTGAAAATGAGCGCGCACTATTGGCGCAATGCAGGGCGCACGGAGAAAAACGGCTTTTTGTGTCTGGCCGGAAGCTATCACGGCGAGACGGTGGGGGCGATGGCGGTCACCGACTTGGCGCTGTTCCGCGAAGCCTATGCGCCGCTGTTGCGTCCGGCGGCGGTGTTGCCGTCGCCCGATGCGCGGCAGGCGGGCGAGGGGGAAACCGCGCAGACCGTGGCACAGCGCGCGGCGGCGGCGCTGGAAGCGTATTTGCGCGAACATGCGCCTGAGATTGCCGCGCTGATTGTGGAACCACTGGTGCAGTGCGCCAGCGGCATGGCGATGTATGACGCGGACTATCTGCGGCGCGCGCGGGCGCTGTGCGATGCGTATGAGGTGCATCTGATTTGCGACGAAATCGCCGTCGGCTGCGGGCGCACGGGTACGTTTTTCGCCCACGAGCAGGCGGGCATTCGTCCGGATTTTCTGTGTCTTTCCAAAGGCATCACGGGCGGCACGCTGCCGCTGTCGGCGGTGTTGTGCACGGATGCGGTGTATGAGGCGTTTCTGGATGACGATGTTGCCCGCGCCTTTTTGCATTCGCATTCCTACACCGGCAATCCGCTGGCCTGCCGTGCGGCGCTGGCGGTGCTGGACATGTTTGACGAAGACGATGTGTTGCACGCCAACCGCGAACGCGCCGAGGCGCTGGGGCGCGCCTTTGCACCGCTGGCCGCGCATCCGGCGGTGCGCCATCTGCGCCAGCGCGGGATGATTCTGGCCTTTGACGTGGCGACGGAAGACGCTACCTTTGCGCGCCGGTTTTACCGCGCCGCGCTCGCACGCGAGGCGCTGGTGCGCCCGCTGGGCAAGACGATTTACGTCATGCCGCCCTATGTTTTGAACGAGGCGGAACGTGCGCATCTGGCCTGTGCGGTGCAGGGCGCGCTGGCCGAAGCACTGGCATGAGCGCGGGCTTCGCACCGGAAGCGACGCTGGCGCGCGAGCTGGCAACGCTGGCACAGCAAGGCTTGGCGCGGCAGCGCCGCGAACTGGGCACGGCCTGCGGTGCGCATGTGGACGTCGACGGTCGCCGTCTGCTGGCCTTTGCCAGCAATGATTATCTTGGGCTGGCGAACGATGCGCGCATCGTCGCGGCACTGGCCGAGGGCGCGCGGCAATGGGGCGCGGGCGCGGGCGCGTCGCACTTGTTGGGCGGGCATCTGCATCCGCATCAGGCGCTGGAAGAGGCGCTCGCCGCTTTGGTCGGACTGCCGCGCGCGCTGACCTTTTCTACTGGCTTCATGGCGAATCTGGCGGTGTTGCCCACGCTGGCCGGGCGCGGTGCGGCGATTTTCGCGGACCGGCTGAACCACGCCTCGCTGATTGATGGCGCGTTGCTGGCAAAAGCGCACGGCGCGCAGGTGCGCCGTTATCCGCACAACAACGTGGCGGCGCTGGCGCGGATGCTGGCAGCGAGCACGGCGGCGTGCAAAATCATCGTCAGCGACGCTGTCTTCAGCATGGATGGCGACCTGGCGCCGGTGGCCGAACTGTACGCGCTGGCGGTGCAACACGATTGCTGGCTGCTGCTCGATGACGCGCACGGCTTCGGCGTGCTGGGCGAGAACGGCGCGGGCACCTGCGCCCATCTTGGCATCGCCCCCGACGCGCGCCTCATCCTGATGGGCACGCTGGGCAAGGCGGCGGGCGTGGGCGGCGCGTTCGTCGCCGGAAGTGAAGCCTTGATTGAAACGCTGATTCACCGCGCGCGCAGCTATATTTTCACCACTGCCGCACCGCCCGCGCTGGCCGCCGCCTTGTGCGTGGCGGTCAACATTCTGGCGGACGAAGAAGAGCGCCGCGCCCATTTGCGCGCGCTGATTGCGCGGCTGAAAGCGCGGTTGAAGGGTTTGCCGTGGCAACTGCTGCCGTCGGATACGGCGATTCAGCCGCTGCTGGTGGGTGAAAACCACGCTGCGCTGGCACTCTCACAGGCGCTGTGGCAAGACGGCATCTGGGCGCCTGCCATCCGCCCGCCTACTGTACCGGCGGGTACGGCGCGGCTGCGCATTTCATTGAGCGCGGCACATTCGCTGGATGACGTTGACCGTCTGGCCGATGCGCTCGCCCGCCATGCCGAAACACAGTTTTCCAATCAGGAGAAGCAGCCATGAACCCCGCGCAAACCCCGCCCGTATTTTTGCCCGGCTGGTGCCTGGGGCGCGGCCCCGTGCAGGCGAGCGCCGAAGCCTGCGGCGCGCGCATCCTCGACTTGCCCGGCTACAACGGCACGCCGTGCGTGGAGACGTTTGACGCAGCCCTCGCCGCCATCGCCGCCGAATTGCCGCCAGATACGCCCGTGTGCGGCTGGTCGCTGGGCGCGATGCTGGCGCTGGCCATCGCCGCCCGTCATCCGCAAAAGGTGAGCAGGGTGGCGTTGCTGGCGGGCACGGCTTCGTTCGTGCAGCGCGAAGGCTGGCCGCACGCCATGCCGCCCGCGATGCTGGCCGAGTTTGCCGCCGCCATCGCGCAGGATGCCAGCGCCATGTTGCCGCGTTTTGTCGGCGGTTTTAACCGGGGCGACGCGCACGCCAAAACCGTCACCGCCCGCCTGCTGCAACTGGCCGACCCGCTGCCCGCCGCCGGGATTCTCGGCATCGGACTGAACTGGCTGCGCGATACCGACTTGCGCGCCGAAGCGCCGCAGGTGCGCGCGCCCGTGCTGCTGCTGCACGGCGAAAACGACCCGCTGATGCCCGCCGCCGCCGCCCGCGCGCTGGCTGCGATGCTGCCCAATGCGCGCCTGCAACAGTTTGCCGACTGCGCGCACGCCGGTTTTCTTTCGCAAGCGGACGCCTTCCATGCGGCGCTGAGCGCGTTTTTGCATGACGCCTAATCCCACGCCCGCGCAGGTGCGCCGCGCCTTTGGCCGCGCCGCACAGACCTATGACGCCGCCGCCGCCATCCAGCGGCA
>JAFSWK010000104.1 GCA_017444505.1 Rhodocyclaceae bacterium
CTTGCAGATAGCCGACGAGGTGGCCGAGGTGAATGTCGCCATTGGCGTAAGGCAGGGCGTTGGTGACGAGAATCTGACGGGACATGGGAAAACGTGTCTGTGGTGAGAGTTGTGCGGGTGTGAAACGCGCCGCAGCGTGGCGGCGCAAAAGGCGAAATCATACCTGATTGCGCTCCGCCCGCCCGTAGCTGGTGCGCGGCGTGCGCCGTTTCAGGCGGCTTGTTTGCGACGGGATTCGGCTTGGGGCGAGGCGGCGGGGTTCGCCCGGGGCGCTTTGGCGAGCACGTATTCACGATGCGCCAGCGAGTGACCGAGAAACGCGCGCAGCACGATGCCCGTTTTCAGCAAGCGGGTGCGAAACAGGAATTCGGCCACTTCGTGAAACCATACGCGGCGCCCGACGCGGGTATACCAGCGCATGGCGTGGCGAAAATCGGCGTCCGGATGAAACAGGCGGCGCACGGCGGCGGGGCGCAACTGCATTCCCAGTTCTATCAGTTTGAACCACAGGAAGGTGCGCCAGGCGGGGACGTGTTCGTTGGCCAGCACCTGATGTTTGTAATCCCAGCGGCGCAAGTCGGTCTGGATGATTTTGCGGTGTGCGACGGTTTGATAGAACGGCGTCCAGCGGTGCGGCACGGCGTAGAGCAACTGAATCTGGTCGGGGTCGTAGCGGCGCAGGTGGCCGAAGGTGTGCCAGAAATCGCGGTCGCGCTCTTCGGTAAAACCAATCACGCAGGTGGCCATGGAGACGATGCCGTGCTGACGCAGCAGGGCGATGGCCTGCTGGTCGGTGGATTGGGTGCTGCCTTTGCCGATGGCGTGCAGGGTGGCTTCGTTATAACTTTCGATACCCAGCAAAAAGCGGATCACGCCCGCTTTGCGGTACAGATGCAAAATGTCCGCATCGCGCACGATGTCGCCCGCGCGCGTGGAGCCAACCAGGGTCAGCGGCACGTTTTCGGCAATCAGGGCTTCGAGCAGCGCGCGCCACGCCTTGCGCGAAGCGGTGGGGTTTTCGTCGGCAAAGTTGATCAGTTCCACGCCTTCTTCTCGGTACAGACGCGCCAGTTCGCGGGCGAAGCGCACTGGGTCGCGGTGGCGCCATTGCGTCCAGAAACCGCGCTGGCCGCAGTAGTTGCACCGATGCGGGCAGCCGCGCGAAAACTGCACCAGTGCGGCGCGCTTGCCGCCCCAGTAGGTGTAGTCCTTGTGGTCAATCAGCTCCCAGCCGATGCGCCAGTCGTCCAGATTGCGAAGCAGTTGCGCGGGCGGCGTGGCAAGCACTTCGCCGTCTTGCCTGTACGCGATGCCGCGCACATCCGCCAGCGGCGCGCGGCGGGCGAGCGCATCCAGCAAGGTGACGCAGGTTTGTTCGCCTTCGCCACGCACGATGATGTCGATGGCCGGACAATCGCGCAGAATTTCGTCCCAGTGGTACGAGGGATGCACGCCGCCGTACAGGATGGTGAGACTGGGCAAAACGCGCTTGATTGCCGTGCAAAGCGAGACAATCGTCGGGTGCGCGGTGCTGGAACCAGAGTGGCCGACCAAGAGCACGTCCGGCGGCGCAGCGGCAATTTCCTGCACGATGGCATCCGGCGTCATGGCGCGGCGGTCGGCATCGAGCAGGCGCACGCTGTGCCCGGCATCCCGCAGCGGGCCGCCGATGCTCAACAAGCCCAGCGGCGGCAGATGTTCGCGCGGCACGCGGCTGCCGATGGCGGTGTGCGGCGGATGGAGCAAAAGGAGGTTCATGCGGGCGGGGACGGGCGGCAAAAAACTGGCCGCGATTCTAGCGTTTTTTCGGGCGCATCCAGTATCATCGCGGGCTTTTGACGCACCTTTGACGCGCCTGCGCGGGCGCGCGGTGAAGGCATAAAAACGAGGTTGCAAACATGGCGGATTTGCGCGAACAAATGCAGGCGGCGCTGGCTGCCGTGGTCGATGAATGCACGGGTGAGCCGCTGCGCACGGTGACGGTGCAGGATGCCGACGGCGACGGCGCGGTGCGCGTGCAGGTGGAACTGGGCTATCCGTGCGGCGGGCGCGAAGCGGCCATTCTTGACGCCGTGCGCACGGCGTGCGCGCCGCTCATTGCGCCGGAAAAGCTGACCGTCGCCGTCTCGCACCGCATCGTGGCGCACGCCGTGCAGCCGGGCGTGGCGCTGCTGCCAGAGGTGAAGAACGTCATTGCCGTCGCGTCCGGCAAAGGCGGCGTAGGGAAAAGCTCCACCGCCGTCAATCTGGCGCTGGCGCTGGCGCAGCAAGGCGCGCAGGTGGGCTTGCTGGATGCCGACATTTACGGCCCTTCCGTGCCGCAAATGCTGGGCATCGCGGACGAACGCCCGAAGTCCGAAGACGGGCAAACGCTGTTGCCGCTGCAAGCGCACGGCGTGCAGGCGATGTCTATCGGTTTTCTGGTCGACGTGGAATCGCCGATGGTCTGGCGCGGCCCGATGGCCACGCAGGCGCTCAACCAGTTGCTGAACGACACCGCCTGGCGCGCGCTGGATTATTTGCTTATTGACCTGCCGCCGGGCACCGGCGACATTCAACTGACGCTGGCGCAGCGCGTGCCGCTGACCGGCGCGGGCATCGTCACCCCGCCGCCGGATATTGCCCTGCTCGATGCCCGCAAGGTGCTGAAAATGTTTGAAAAGGTGAATGTGCCGATTCTCGGCGTGGTA
>JAFSWK010000105.1 GCA_017444505.1 Rhodocyclaceae bacterium
AAAACCGCGCGCTGGTCGAAAAGCTCACCGTCTCGGATGAAAAACCCTCCGCGCCGGACTGGGCGAACTTTGTCGCCCCGCTCGATGAAGCTAGCGAGCGGCTGGGACGCGCCTGGGGCATCGTCAGCCATCTGCACGGCGTGCTCGATACGGCGCCGTGGCGCGAAGCCTACAACGCCGCACTGCCCGAAATTTCCGCCTTTTACGCCGAAATGGGGCAAAACCTGGCGCTCTTTGAAGGCTACCGCGCGGTGGCGGAAAACCCCGCGTTTGCGCAGGAATCCGCCGTTCGCCAGCGCATCAACGAACATGCGCTGCGCGATTTTCGCTTGTCCGGCGCCGAGTTGCCCGAAACCGACAAACCGCGCTTTGCCGAAATTCAGCAGGAAATGGCGGCGCTGGCGGCGAAGTTCTCCGAAAACCTGCTGGACGCCACCAACGCCCACGTCGAATGGATTGACGACGAGGCCGAACTTGCCGGCATTCCCGAAGACGCCCGCGCCGCCGCCGCCGCTGCCGCGCGCGAAGACGGGCGGGACGGGTGCTGGAAATTCACCCTGCACATGCCTTCCTATCTGCCCGTGATGCAATATGCGGACAACCGCGCCCTGCGCGAGCGGCTCTACCGCGCCTACGCCACCCGCGCCAGCGAGCACGGCCCGAAAGAATTGGACAACAGCGACATCATCGTGCGCATCCTGCAACTGCGCGCCGAAGAAGCGCGGATGCTCGGCTACGCCAATTACGCCGAAGTCTCGCTCGCCCCGAAAATGGCCGAATCCACCTCGCAAGTGCTCGAATTTCTGCGCGACATCGCCCGCCGCGCCCGCCCGTATGCCGAACGCGATTTGGCCGAGTTGCGCGAATTTGCCCGCCGCGAACTGGGGCTGGAAGAGCTGGCCGCGTGGGACATCGCCTGGGCATCGGAAAAACTGCGCCAGGCGCGCTACGCCTTTTCCGAGCACGAAGTAAAACAGTATTTCCCCGAACCCAAGGTCACCGCTGGCCTGTTCGCCGCCATTGGCCGTCTGTACGGCGTGGAGTTGCAAGCGGCGGACGCCCCGCGCTGGCATCCGGACGTGCGCTTTTTTGAACTGCAACGCGGCGGGCAAACCATCGGACACTTCTGGATGGACTTGTTCGCCCGCCCCACCAAACGCGGCGGCGCCTGGATGGACAGCGCCCGCAGCCGCTGGCGGCGCGCTGGTGCGCTGCAAACGCCGCAAGCCTATCTGGTCTGCAATTTTTCCGCCCCGCAAGGCGACGTGCCCGCCACTTTCCGGCACGACGACGTGCTCACCCTCTTTCACGAATGCGGCCACGGCCTGCACCATCTGCTGACCGAAGTCGACGAAGTCGCCGCCTCGGGCATCAGCGGCGTGGAATGGGACGCTGTCGAACTGCCCAGTCAATTCATGGAAAATTTTTGCTGGGACTACGGCGTGCTCGCCGCGATGAGCCGCCATGTGGAAACGGGCGAGACGCTGCCGCGCGCGCTGTTCGACAAAATGTTTGCCGCGCGCAATTTCCAGAGCGGCCTGGCCATGGTGCGTCAGATTGAATTTTCGCTGTTCGACTTTCTGCTGCACTGCCGCCCCGCGCCGCAAGCCATCCGTGAAGTGCAGGCGCTGATTGACGAAGTGCGCCGCGAAGTCGCCGTGCTCATCCCCCCCGAATGGCACCGCTTCGCGCACAGCTTCTCGCACATTTTCGCCGGCGGTTATGCCGCAGGCTATTACAGCTACAAATGGGCGGAAGTGCTCTCTGCGGACGCCTTCGCCGCCTTTGAAGAAGCCGCCGAAAAGAACGGCGGCAACCTGCTGGATGCCGATACCGGACGACGTTTCCAGCGCGAAATTCTCGCCGTCGGCAGCGCCCGTCCCGCCATCGAATCCTTCCGCGCCTTCCGTGGCCGCGCCCCGCAAATCGACGCCTTGCTGCGTCACAATGGCATGACAGAACCGCTGCCGACATAACGTGCGCCGAAGCCGGAAGCGGCTTTAGCCGCGCGACGTGGAGACGGAGCATCGCTCCGTCTCGGATGCCGCCCCCAAAGGGCGGCGATGAATTGGGCGGTCATGCAGAAAAAAAACGGCGGGAATACCCGCCGTTTGTTGTGAATCGGGCTGCGGTGCGCCGTTGGGTCAGGCCAGGGCCTTGAGGGCGGCGGACAGGCGGCTCTTGTTGCGCGCGGCCTTGTTTTTGTGCACGCTTTT
>JAFSWK010000106.1 GCA_017444505.1 Rhodocyclaceae bacterium
CACCCGCGACTATCTCATCGGCCTGCAAGCCTGGGAAAACCTGCTCTCCACCCCGGACGTATATGGCCTGACGCTGCCCAGCGGCGGTGAAGCCTCCGGGCTGGTCTCGGTCAGCGTACCGCGCGGGCTGGATTTCAAGACCGCTGCCGAACTCGGCGGGCTGAGCGTCGACGAAATCCGCGCCCTCAATCCCGGCTACCATCACGACGTTATCCACCGCCACGACAGCACCTTGCTGGTGCCCGCTGGCACAGCACAAAAACTGATGGCGGAACTGGACGGACGCACCTTCCCCGCACCGCAGTTGCCCGCCACCGCCCGCTCTTCCACCACTGCCGTGCGCAAGCAACTCGCCGCCCGCGCTGCCGACAACGTCACAAAATCCGGCAAACGCAACGCCAAGGCCGCCAAAAGCAGCGCCCGCACGGGCAAAAAAGGCAAAAAAACCGACAAGGCGCGCGCCTCCGGCGCCCGCAAATCCGGCGCCGCAGCCAAAGGCAAGCAAAGCGCTGCCGCCACGCGCAAAAAGAAAAAGTGAGCCGCCATGCCCAGAATCCAGCTTGAGCTGCCCGAACAAACGCACTTCCGCACCCACATCGCCATCTACACCGGCCACATCAACGAAGCCGGCCATCTGGACAACGCCCAGTTGCTCACCCTGGTTTCCGAAGCCCGCCAGCGTTTTTTGCGCAGCATGGGCTTTACGCAAACCGAAGTCGGCGAAGTCGGCATTTTGCTGGCAGACGTGGCCGCGCAATACCGCAGCGAAGCCTTTTACGGCGAGACGCTGGAATTTGCCGTCACCGCGCAGGATTTCACAACCGCTACGGCTGCGATTTTTTCTACCTTGTCCGCGCCCTGGACGAACACGGCACACCCGCGCGCGAAGTCGCCCGCGTCAAAAACGGCATCGTCTTCTTCGACTACCACCACACCCGCAAAATCGCCCCCGTGCCGGAAGTCTTCAAAACCGCCCTGGCGCGGCTGGATGCGTAAAAACGCCCGCCAGCGCCGCGCAGCGGCGACGTGGAGGCAAAGCACCGCTTTGCCTCGGAGCCGCATTGCGGCGACGTGGAGACGACGTTGGAAAAAACACCTCGGCACACTGCATGGCTCCCCAGTTCTTCGCCCGCCACACAGTAAAATGGCGAGCCGAAGCTCGCCATTTTGTTCTGTTTTCATGCTGTACACACTCGCCGACGACCTGCCGCCGCTGTCTGATGATGCTTTCGCGCTCTATGCCCTGTGTGCGCAATGGTGCGGCACGTGTCGGGAATATCGGGAATTGCTGACCGCCTTTGCGGCGGAACATGCGGCGGTGCGCGTGGTCTGGATTGACGTGGAAGACGATGCCGAGGCGGTCGATGCGCTGGATGTGGAAAACTTTCCCACCTTGCTCATCGCCCGTGGGCGCGAAGTACGCTTTTTCGGCGTCGTGCTGCCCACGCGCGCAGCGCTCACGCAAACCTGGCGCGCGGCGCAGGAAACGGCGGCCAGCCGTGTGCCAGAAGAGGCAACGGAACTGGCCGCCCGTCTGGGCGCGCAGGGCGCGTCAATCAGGCCGCGAGACGAATGACGCGGCTGATTTGCGCTTCGTTTTCGACGGCGCGCTCCAGGTCGGCCAGCAACACCAGCGCCTGGGCAACTTCGCGCTGGGCGCTCGTGCCAGTCTCTTGCGTCGCCTCTTGAATGTGGGCGGCGCAGGCGGCGGCTTTGTTGGCCAGCAACTGGCGGTGCAGCGTGCCTTCGCGGGTGCCGATGGCGCGGGCAACCAGGCTGATCACCCATTGCGCGCGCAGGCTGCGCAGCGTCGGCAAAACACTGGTGACAGCGCACAGGTTACGCAGCGCAGCGTCGTTGGTTTTGCTGCGCACAAGTTCATTAACACTCTGTTCAGTTTGAAGGGATTTCATTTTTGTACTCCGTTTCTGTTGCGGTGCAGCAATTATAACCAGACTTCCCTCCCGAGGGGGTAGTACTTTTTTATTGCACTGCACAAAAGTGTTGTAAAACCATCACTTCGCAGCTTGCAAACGATGCGGGCAACGAGGCGCAAACACAGTACAATCGCCGCTTTCACGCCGTCGCCGCAGCGCGCGGCGTCCCCTGGAATCCTTGTTGTTTTTTTCTCATGAGCACACCTGTCGACTCTCCCGCCCCCGTTTCCAACTTCATCCGCAACCAGATTGACGCCGATCTGGCCTGCGGCAAGCACTCCCGCATCGTTACCCGCTTTCCGCCCGAACCCCACGGCTATCTGCACTTTGGCCACACCAAGTCGATCTGCCTGAACTTCGGGCTGGCGGAAAGTTACGGCGGCGACTGCCACCTGCGCTTTGACGATACGAACCCTGAGAAAGAGGCGCAGGAGTACGTCGACGCCATCATCCGCGCCGTGCGCTGGCTGGGTTTTCAGTGGGCGGGGGAAATCCGCTACGCCTCGGATTACTTCGACGAGATGTTTGCATGTGCCTGCGCGCTGATTCGCGCCGGTAAAGCCTATGTGGACTCGCAACCGGCGGACGATATCCGCGCCCGCCGTGGCACGCTGACCCAGCCCGGCGAGGACAGCCCGTTCCGGAACCGCAGCGCGGACGAGAACATGGATTTGTTCCTGCGCATGAAAGCGGGCGAATTTGCCGAGGGCACGCATGTGCTGCGGGCGAAAATCGACATGAAAAGCCCGAACATCAACCTGCGCGACCCGGTGATCTACCGCATCCGCCACGTCGCGCACCATCGCACGGGCAACACTTGGTGCATCTACCCGCTGTACACCTTCGCGCATCCGATTGAAGACGCCATCGAGCGCATCACGCATTCCATCTGCACGCTGGAATTTGAAGACCAGCGCCCGTTCTACGACTGGCTGCTGGTTGCGCTGGCCGAGGCCGGGCGCTTTGCCCGTCCGCTGCCGCAGCAGATTGAATTTGCGCGCCTCAACCTCTATCAAACCGTGCTCTCCAAGCGCAAGCTGATTCGGCTGGTCACGGAAGGCCACGTCAGTGGCTGGGACGACCCGCGTCTGCCCACCATTTCTGGCGCGCGTCGGCGCGGCTTTTCCGCTGGCGGTTTTCGCCTGTTTGCCGAGCGCGCGGGCGTAGCCAAGGCCGATTCGTGGATTGACATGGACGTGCTCGAACAAGCCATGCGCGACGACCTCAACGAACACGCGCCGCGCCGCATCGCCGTGCTCGACCCGTTGAAGCTCAAAATCACCAATTTTCCGGCGGGCGAAACGCACACCTGCCACGCCCCCAATCATCCGCAAAAGCCCGAAGCGGGCACGCGCGAAATTCCCTTTTCGGGCGAACTGTGGATTGAGCGCGAAGACTTCATGGAAGTGCCCAGCAAGGGCTTTCGCCGTCTTTATCCGGGCAATCAGGTGCGGCTGCGCTATGGCTATGTGGTGCAATGCACGGGCTGCGAGAAAGACGCCGACGGCAACGTCACCGCCGTGCTCTGCGAATATTTCCCCGATTCCAAATCGGGCACGCCGGGCGCGGACAATTACAAGGTCAAGGGCAATCTGCACTGGCTCAGTGCCGCGCACGCCCGCCCCGCTGAAGTGCGCCTGTACGGGCGGCTGTTCACCACCGCCCAGCCGGGCGCGCGCCGCGAAGACGACCCGCCAGAGCTGGAACGCGATTTCATCGACGACCTCAACCCCGATTCGCTCACCGTCTTGCAAGCGCAGGTAGAGCCGGCGCTGGCACAAGATGCCGACCCGCCGCTGCAAACCTTCCAGTTTGAGCGCCACGGCTATTTCATCGCCGACAGCGGCGACAGTCGCCCCGACGCGCTGGTATTCAACCGCGCGGTGACGCTGAAATCCGGCATCCGCTAAGTCTCGCCGCACACAGCACGGTACAATGCACGCGCCATGAGTTTGACCGCCACCACCAACTTCACCGGACATTTCCTGATCGCCATGCCCTCGATGGATGGCGACCCGACCTTTACGCGCGCGCTCATTCTGGTGTGCGAACACAACGAGCACGGCGCCCTGGGCATCATGGTCAACCGTCCGCTGGATCTCACCCTCGGCGGCCTTTTCGAGCGTATCGACCTGCCGCTGGAAAACAACGACATCGCCGCCCAGCCGGTCTATTTCGGCGGCCCGGTGCAAACCGACCGTGGCTTCGTGCTGCACCGCGAGCCGGGCAACTGGCATTCGACGATGACGGTCAATGACCACTTCTGTCTGACCAGCTCGCGCGACATTCTGCTGACCGTCGGCCAAGGCGAACCGCCCGCCGAAGTCATCGTCTCGCTGGGCTATGCGGGCTGGGCTGCCGGGCAACTGGAATACGAACTGGGGCGCAATAGCTGGCTGACCGTGCCCGCCTCGCCCGCCATCGTTTTTGAGCTTCCCCCCGAAGACCGTCTGGCTGCTGCCATGCAGCAGCTGGGCATTGATTTTGCCAACCTCAGCGACACTGCCGGCCATGCCTGAAACGCCCGTCCGCCTACCCGAACGCGGCACCGTACTCGGATTCGACTACGGAGAGGCGCGCATCGGAGTGGCGCTGGGCGAACTGGAAACCCGCACCACCATCGCGCAAAGCATCATCCGCGCCGAATCCACGCGCGAGCGCTTTGCCGCCATCGCCCGCCTCATTGACGAATGGCAGCCGGTGGCGCTGGTGGTCGGTCGCCCCTGCCATCTGGACGGGCGCGAACACGAAATGACCGCCCGTTGCGCCCGTTTTGCCAACCGCCTGCGGGGTCGTTTCGGCCTGCCGGTGATTGAATTTGACGAACGTCTCAGCTCTTGCGCCGCCGAAGCCGCGCTGGCCGATGCCGGTCTGCGCCGCTGGCAAACGCGCAAAGAGCATCTGGATGCGCACGCCGCGCAGATTATTTTGCAGGATTGTCTGGATGAACACGCCCGCCGCCCCTAACCTTCCCGCCACGCTGGACGCTGCCCGCCTCTCGCACGAGCTGGCCGCACAAATCCGCCCGCGTCTGCGTCCCAACACCCACCTTGTCGGTCTTTATACCGGCGGCGTCTGGCTGGCCGAAACGCTGGCCGAACAGCTCGGTCTGGGCGCGCCCGGCGTGCTGGACATTTCCTTTTACCGCGACGACCTGAGCGAACGCGGGCTGGCCGTCGCCCCCAAACCCTGCGCGCCGGGCATTGACATCAACGACGCCCACATCATCCTGGTCGACGACATTCTGCAAACCGGGCGCACCATCCGCGCCGCGCTCAATGTGCTGTTTGACTACGGACGTCCGGCCTGCGTGGAACTGGCCGTGCTCGTCGACCGTGGCGAGCGCCAGTTGCCGATTGCCGCGCAATACTGCGCCCTCACCCTTTCCTCTCCCCTGCCCGAACACCAGCGCCTGAAGCTCGAACGCGGCGCAGCGGGCAAACTGCAACTGAGGCTTGAACGATGAGCACGCCACATCACCCGCAACTGGACCGCGATGGCCGCCTGCAACACCTGCTCACCCTCGACGGGCTGCCGCGCGAAATCCTCACTTCCATTCTGGACAACGCCGCGCCGTTTCTCGCCGTGGCCGAGCGCGAAATCAAAAAAGTGCCCCTGCTGCGCGGCAAAAGCATTTTCAACCTCTTTTTTGAAAACTCCACGCGCACCCGCACCACCTTTGAAATCGCCGCCAAGCGCCTGTCCGCCGACGTAGTCAACCTGAACATCTCCCCCAGCTCCACCGCCAAAGGCGAGAGCCTGCTGGACACCATCGACAACCTCTGCGCCATGCACGC
>JAFSWK010000107.1 GCA_017444505.1 Rhodocyclaceae bacterium
CACCGCCGCCGCCGCCGCGCTGCACACCACGCCCGCCGAGCTGCCCGCGCGCGTGCAGCAGGCACTCGACCACACGCGCACCCTAGAGCGCCAAATCGCGCAGCTCAAAGGCCAGCTTGCCAGCGCCCAGGGCGGCGGACTGGCTGAAAAAGCCGTGAACGTGGACGGCCTCAACGTGCTCGCCGCGCGCGTCGATGCGCCAGACACTGCCGCCCTGCGCCAGATGCTCGACGACCTGCGCAGCCGCCTGCCCGCTGCCGCCGTGCTGCTCGCCGCCGTGCAAGCGGACGGCAAAGTGCAGCTTGCCGCCGGCTGCGCCAAAGACGCCGCCACGCGCATCAAGGCGGGCGACCTCATGCGTTTCGCCGCCACGCAAATGGGCGGCAAAGGCGGCGGCAAACCCGACATGGCCATGGGCGGCGCCCCCAGCGCCGACAAGCTCGACACAACGCTGGCCGCCGTGCCTGCGTGGGTGAAGGAGCAGTTGGGCTAAACACACCGCCCTGCCCAATGAAAAAGCCTTGGCGCATTGCCAAGGCTTTTTGTTTTCATAGAGTATCACTGCATCGCCGGCCTGGTAAGCCGGCGATGCAACATTATTCTAGCTGGTATATGCTTCCAAGCCCCCCGCCCCCGCGCCGCGCCCATGCCGCTCAGTCCAAAAAAAACGCGCCGGCAAACACGTACGCGCCTTCTATTTCCATTCCAGAAATTTCCTCCAGGCTGCATCGCAGACAGCCACAAACGCGGGATTGCGCACGTCCGCCTTGCCATAACGTAGGGGCTGCCCCTGCATGTCCATCACCGCGCCGCCCGCACCTTCCAGCACGGCCTGCGCAGCGGCGGTATCCCATTCACAGGTCGGAGCGAGACGCGGATAGAGTTCCGCCTGCCCTTCGGCCACGCGGCAAAATTTCAGCGAGCTGCCCGCCTGCACCAGACTGACTTCGCCCAGCCGCGCAATCCAGCCTCGCGTTTCCTCATTCAGATGGCTTTTGCTGGCCACCACCCGCACGGAGCGCTCGTCCGTCGGCATCGGCAAGACACACAGCGCCATGGTTTCGCCCCGCACACTGCGCTGCGCGCCCAGCCCCGCTCCGCCCCAGTACAAAGCGTCCAGCGCCGGTGCATAGACCACGCCCAGCACGGTGCGCCCCGCGTCTACCAGAGCGATGTTTACGGTGAATTCGCCGTTGCGGGCGATAAATTCCTTGCTGCCGTCCAGCGGGTCAATCAGCCAGAACCTGCCCGTCGCACGGCGATGTTGCAGCGAGACCTCATCTTCTTCCGAAACCACCGGACAGTCCGGCAACAGCGGCGCGAGTTCTCCGGCCAGCACGCGGTGCGCCGCCCTGTCCGCCGCCGTCACGGGACTGCCGTCCTGTTTGTGCTGCACCTGCACCGTGCCTGCCGCATACACCTCCATGATGGCCTCGCCCGCCATCCGTGCAATCGGCAACAAGGGTTCAAACAAGCGAGGGATATCTGTTTGTCGCATTTTGTGGTATCATTGAGAACGAACTGCAAAGTTGCACATGAAGCCATGGACACAGCCAACAAAGAGCAAAAGGCGCAAATTGCGACAGACCCTTCCCTTCTTTCGGCGTTTGGTCGCGCGCAAGTCTGGGACACCGAACTCGCCTTCCGGCACATGCAGTCGCTTGGCGAGGCCGATACTAAACGCACCGCCGAACGCCGCCTGAATGCGATGGGGCTGCTGCCCGCCGCGCTTGCGCCCGAAGATTTGCGCGACGAGCTGGACCGCACACCCAACCCGCTCGTGCTGCAATGGGCGCTGGAGCAGGCGCGCAAGCGGCGCGAGCGCGTCGTATTCGCGCAACTCCACCCGCTGCCCGATGGCACGCCCTGCCTGCACGCCAACGATGCGCGCGGCGCGCGCTTCTGGATTCCGCTTGGAAACGCAGATTGCGACAGCTTTGTCCGCGCCTGCGTTGCGCTGCAACAGCATCTCGGCAAGCCGATTGCGGTCTTTCCCCACGGCGAGGCGGTGGCGTGGATTCGCTCCGCCCCGCACTTGCCAGACATTCACTTTTGCCCACAGGCGTACCGCCCGACATTGCCGCCACAATTGCGCCACCGCCCGCCGGACGCGCCGCCCGTGGCCGCCTCGCCCCATCTGCGGCGGCTGGAAGCGGAGAGCATCCATATCCTGCGCGAAGCTGTCGCCGAAGCGGAAAACCCCGTCATGCTCTATTCCATCGGCAAAGACAGCGGCGTGATGCTGCATCTGGCGCGCAAGGCGTTTTACCCCGCGCCGCCGCCTTTTCCGCTGCTGCATGTGGATACGCGCTGGAAATTTCAGGAAATGTATTTGTTCCGCGATTTCATGGCGCGCGAAAGCGGCATGGAGCTGCTGGTCTACGCCAACCCGGAGGCCATCGAGAAAGACATCAACCCGTTCGACCACGGCTCCGCCCTGCATACCGACATCACCAAAACCGAGGCGCTGAAGCAGGCGCTTGACCTGCATCGCTTCGACGTCGTCTTCGGCGGCGCACGCCGCGACGAAGAGAAGTCTCGCGCCAAGGAGCGCGTCTTTTCCTTTCGCAGCGCCACGCACCGCTGGGACCCCAAAAACCAGCGCCCTGAACTGTGGAACCTCTATAACACGCGCAAAGCCCCCGGCGAGAGCATCCGCGTGTTTCCGCTTTCCAACTGGACGGAGCTGGACGTGTGGCAGTACATCCATCAGGAAAATATTCCCGTCGTGCCGCTGTATTTCGCCCGCGAACGCCCCGTCATCGTCCGCCCTGACATGATTATGCTGGTCGATGATGAGCGCTGCCGCCTGCTGCCCGGTGAAGCTATCCAAATCAAAAAGGTACGTTTTCGCACACTAGGCTGCTACCCGCTCACTGGCGCCATTGAATCCGATGCGCACACGCTCGAAGACGTGCTGCTGGAAGTCATCCACGCCCGCCAGTCCGAACGCCAGGGGCGCAAAATCGACACCGACAGCGCCGGCTCCATGGAAAAGAAAAAGCAGGAGGGTTATTTCTGATGCCCCGTCACACCGCAAGCACGCTCGTCACGGCCGACGCGCACACCACGCTGCACGAATGGCTGGAAAAACAATCCGCGCAGGATTTGCTGCGTTTCATCACCTGCGGCAGCGTGGATGACGGCAAAAGCACCCTGATTGGCCGCCTGCTGTGGGAATCACAACAAATTTTTGACGACCAGCTCAGCGCCCTGGAAGCTGACTCGCGCCGCCACGGCACGCAAGGGGAGGAAATCGACTTCGCCCTGCTGGTCGATGGCCTGAACGCCGAACGCGAACAAGGCATCACCATTGATGTCGCTTACCGCTTTTTCGCCACGCCGCAGCGCAAATTCATCGTTGCCGACACGCCCGGCCACGAGCAATACACCCGCAACATGGTCACCGGCGCCTCCACCGCGCAGGCGGCCGTCCTGCTCATCGACGCACGCAAAGGGCTGCTCACACAAACTTGCCGCCACGCCTGGCTGGCTGCGCTGGTGGGTATCCGCCACATCATTCTGGCCATCAACAAGATGGATCTCGTTGATTTTCGCCGCGACGTGTTCGACGATATTTGCCAGAAATTCGCCGCCATCGCGAAATCGTTTGCGCTGCACTCCGTCACCCCCATTCCACTGTCTGCCCTGAAAGGCGACAACATCACCGCACGCTCGCCCCACACTCCGTGGTATCAGGGGCCGACCTTAATCGGTTGTCTGGAAACGCTGGAAATCCAGCCCGCCGCCGAAGCACACCCCGCCTTTCCCGTGCAATGGGTCAATCGCCCGCATGCGGATTTTCGCGGTTTTTCCGGCACGCTGGCCTCCGGTCGTCTGGCCGTGGGCGACGCGCTGCGCGTGACCGCCTCCGGACAAACCGCAACCTTGGCGCGCATCGTCACCGCCGATGGCGAACGCGCCAGCGCACAGGCCGGAGACGCCATCACGCTGGTGCTGGATCGCGAAATCGACGCTTCGCGCGGCGACGTTTTCTCGCTGGCCGCGCAGCCGCTGGAAATGACCGACCAGTTTGAAGCCACGCTGGTGTGGATGCACGACGCGCCCGGCCTGACTGCGCGCACCTACGAACTCAAACTGGCCAACCAGTGGGTTGGTGCCAGCATCACCACGCTGAAACACCGCATCAACGTCAACACTCAGGCGCACGAAGCCTGCAAACAACTGGAACTGAACGACATCGCGGTGGCCACGCTCACCACCAGCAAACCGCTCACCTTCGCGCCCTATGCTGAAAACCCTGCGCTGGGCGGCTTCATTCTGGTGGACAAGTTCACTCACGCCACCATCGCCGCCGGCATGATTCGCCACAGCCTGCGTCGGGCGCAAAACGTCCATCGTCAGAAGCTCAGCATCACCCGCGCCGAGCGCGAACGCCTCAACGGACACAAAGGCAAGGTGCTCTGGTTCACAGGGCTTTCCGGCGCTGGCAAGTCCACGCTCGCCAATGCGCTGGAACAGGAACTGCACGCGCGCGGCAAACACACCTACCTGCTCGATGGCGACAACCTGCGTCATGGCTTGAACAAAGACCTCGGCTTCACCGAGGCCGACCGCGCCGAAAACATCCGCCGTATCGCCGAAGTCGCCAAACTCATGATGGACGCCGGCCTCATCGTCATGACCGCGTTCATCAGCCCTTTCCGCGCCGAACGCGACATGGCGCGCGAGCTGATTGGGCGGGAAAACTTTGTCGAAATCTACCTCAGCACACCACTGGAAACCTGCGAAGCGCGCGACCCAAAAGGTCTCTACAAAAAGGCGCGCAACAACCAGATTCCAAACATGACCGGCATCAACAGCCCCTATGAACCGCCCGTCGAAGCCGAACTGGAAATCGACACCGCAAACACCGACATCGCACAAGCCGTCGCCCTCTGCTGCCGCTTCGTGTAACGCGCGCCCCTCAACCAAGCAAAAAGGTTTCTGCCATGACTTCCACGAAACTCAAATACATGCCCAAACCCAGTTCTCCCGGATATAACACGATGAAAAAGAAGCTCTCTCGAATCTGGCTGGCGCTCACCTCTCTCATTCTGCTCACACCGCGCGCAGTCTGCGCTGCCAGCGGAGAGGTAAAACAGATTGTAATTGTGGCCGACACCAGAAATCTCTCCGGCATTATGGCTTGGTGGACGAATTTGTATAATGAAAGCCACGGCTGGTTCACCTTGCTCACCGTCGTCATTGTGCCGCTCACCGGCATCCTCCTCGGTATGCTGGCCGATTTGGTGATGAAACGTATCGGCATCGATCTGAAATCCCGCGAATTGGGTGAACTTTGACCAGTTCTCCACTAATCCACAGCAATACGGAGTTTTTTATGGACTGGTTATACGTGCTCATGCCCATCTCTGGCGTCGAGATTTTCTGGCCTGGCCTCATCATTCTCGGCCTAGGTGTGGGCATCATCGGAGGTTTCTTCGGCATGGGCGGCGCCTGGATGGTGACCCCGGCCCTCAACCTGCTCGGCTTCCCCATGGCTTTTGCCATCGGTACCGACATCGCCCACATGGCGGGCAAATCCCTCATCTCCACTGTGCGGCACGGCAAATTCGGCAACGTGGACTACGTGCTCGGCCTAATCATGCTGGTGGGCACAGTGGGCGGTTTTGAGGTGGGCGCCCGCATCATCATGCTGCTTGAAGGCATGGGGTACGTCGATGTGGTGGTACGCTGGCTCTACGTGGTACTGCTCACAATCATCGCCTGGACGGTGTTTGCGGACATCGCCAAGCGCCGCGCCAAGGAAAAAGCCGCCGCAGCCGAAGGCAAGACACTGGACGCCAGCACCTCGGGTCTCGAGTGGTACAAAACCTTGCACAAAATCAAACTGTGGCCCATGGTGCACTTCAAGGTTGCCGGCATCACCTGCTCCGCGTGGGTGCCCATCATCGTCAGCTTCGCCACTGGCGCGCTGGCTGGCATCTTGGGTATCGGCGGCGGCCTTATCCGTATGCCCGCCCTCGTCTACCTGGTGGGCTGCCCGACCCATGTGGCGGTTGGCACCGACCTCTTCGAGGTGGCCATCTCCGGTCTGTATGGCGCTTTTTCCTACACCATGAAAGGGCGCACCGAGCTGGTCGCCGCCATGATCATGCTAATCGGGGCAGCGGTCGGCGCCCAGGTGGGCACCGTCGCCACCAAGTACATCCGGGGCATCGGCATCCGTGTGGCTTTCGGCGTCGCGGTCATCAGTTGCGCCCTGTCCGTTCTCCTGAAACTTGTCCAACCTCTCGTGCCATCCATGAAGGGTTTCCTGGACTGGACTGCTTCCGCGCTGGTACTCACCATGGTCACATTGATGTCCTCGTACATCTTCCTGCGGATGCTGCAAGGCGCGCGACGCGAACTGGCCGCCAAAAAGGTAAAACAACCATGAACCCTATGAACAAGAAAACCATTGCGCTCATTGCTGCCGCTGGATGTCTGCTTGGGCTTTCTGGCTGCGAACTGGGTCGGGTAGAACAGGGGCGCGCCATCGCCTTTGATGAGGCTGCGCGCACTGTCACCGTGGTGTATGACACCAACAGCAACGCGGTCAACCCGCTCTACAACAAGATGCCCCCGGTCACCTTCAAGTTGCCGGACAAGCCGGAGGAGACCGGCCCCCTGCCCAATACGGGCAGGTGCCTGAAAGTGGACACCGATACGGGTCAGGTGACGATTTACGACGAGCAAAAGCAGAATCTGGTCTCCGTGCCTGTCACCGTGCTCAAGCAGGAAAAAGTCGGCTCACCGCCCAAGAACCGGAAATTCCCCGAGATTCAGAACAGCCAAATCACCCTCTACGCCGCCAGGCAAAAGGAAATCATCACCTTCACCGTGCCGGAAGAGTACGCAAGCTATCCGCCCGACACCTGGGCGATTGGTGACGAGGTGCGCATCTACTTCAAGCAGGAAGGTCAGGCGCTGCGCTTCATGAACGTGAGCCAGACCAACATCTACAAACGCTGACCCCTCTCTTTTCTTGCGGAGCTTCCATGTCCGAATACAGATTCAGCCTTCTGCATATCCTGCTGACCATCGGCATGAACCTGCTGGTTCTGGCCTCGGTATTCGTCGGCATGTACCGCGCTTCGCAAGTGCCGGACGACTTCGTTTTCACCTTCTTCAGCACCCTCCTTCTTCTCGTCCCCCTGTCCCTCGCCTTGGGTCTGGGCGGCAGGCGAATCCTCAACCGCTTTCATCCCTCTGCGCAGCAAGTAAGGCAACCCTCCATGAACACTGAGTGACGCACAACGCAGGTCACGCTCGAACGAGGAGAGGAGCGCATGTTGAAGAAGGCAATCAGGGCGAAATACACGCCCGAGTTCAGGCACGAAGCGGTGTGCATGACCGAAGCCAAGGGCAACATTGCCGAGGCTGCACGCAGCCTCGGCGTGCCCGAGCAGGCGCTGTTCAATCGGGACAAAGCTGCGCTGTGACGTACGCCTGCGTTGACCGTATGCACTCCGACTACCCCTTAACCGTGTTCTGCTGCGTGCCGCAGCTAGCCACAGGTTAAGTCTCAAATGCTTGAGTAGAAATACCCGTAAAAGACGTTGCAAATCAACAGGTTGCAACGCACCTTAAACGCCCGAACCCGTGGTGGTACAATGGACAAATCTTCGTCAATGAGGGGGAACCTTGTACGTTTTGAAGAGAGCGAGGGCGAACCCGAGGGCTTGCTGTGCGGCTGTCATGCTCCCTGTTAAGTGCTACCCAGGGTAGGCTGTGCGAACAGTCCTTGGATTTTGCTCGCCCCCAAAGACACGCAAGGGTTTGCCTATGTCCTCTGAGCAAAACAGCAACATCGCCATCAAGGTTGAAAACCTGAGCAAGGCTTACCAGATTTACGGTCAACCGAACGACCGCCTCAAACAGTTTGTAATGCCCCGCCTGCAAAGGGCGGCAGGTATGACTCCTCGGCGGTATTACCGCGACTTCTGGGCTTTGAAAGATGTGTGCTTTGAAGTCAAGAAAGGCGAAACCGTCGGCATTGTCGGTCGCAATGGCAGTGGCAAGTCCACGCTGCTGCAACTAATCTGCGGCACGCTCACTCCCACCGCAGGCAGCATCCAAACCCGTGGACGGATTGCCGCCTTGTTGGAACTGGGGTCTGGTTTCAACCCGGAATTTACCGGGCGAGAAAACGTATATCTCAACGGGTCAATATTGGGGTTGAGCAACACAGAAATCGACGAGCATTTTGACGATATCGCTGCATTTGCAGATATTGGTGAGTTTATTGAACGTCCGGTTAAAACGTACTCTAGCGGAATGTATGTTCGCTTGGCATTTGCAGTTCAAGCAATGATGGATCCCGATATCCTGGTTGTTGATGAAGCGCTGGCCGTTGGTGACGAGAAGTTCCAGAGAAAATGTTTTGCCCGATTGGAATACCTCAAGGGGAACGGATCGTCGATTCTTTTTGTATCGCATGCTGCCGGAAGTATTATCGAGCTATGCCAAAAGACACTGCTGCTTGATCATGGCAGGCGCCTTATGTTTGGGTCGTCTCCTGCTGCCATACGAGCCTACCAAACATTGCTTTATGCTCCGGTCGCTTCCCAAGAGCGCTTGACTCGCGAGATTCTTGCGATGGATCAGGCGAACCTCATGCAAGATAATAATCAAAGCGCTTTGGA
Organism: Rhodocyclaceae bacterium; assembly: GCA_017444505.1. Classification (GTDB taxonomy): domain Bacteria; phylum Pseudomonadota; class Gammaproteobacteria; order Burkholderiales; family Rhodocyclaceae; genus JAFZMK01. Next base: position 8,652 of record JAFSWK010000107.1, read on the forward strand.
GCAAACGCTTGAAGATGCCCCTCATTTTCCTCATCAAACTGAAACTGTTGCTAAGCCAGATGAGCAAATCCGGGATGCCTATGATCCAAATCTTGTTCCCGAGACGACTACAGTTTACCCCTCTCTCGGTGCAGTAATCGATTCTATCCAGATAAGCAATGGCAGTGGTCAGACAGTCAATGTTTTGCAACCTGGTGAGATCTACAATTTTGTAGTGGCCGGTCGCTTTTTAAGAGATTTCAAAGGTGTTTATTTCGGTGTTCATATTAAGACAGTTTCGGGGGTTGAAATAACAGGGCAACGGTTTCCGGAGCAGGGGGTATATTTGGAAAATGTCATCGCAAAAGAGTCATTTAGGGTCTGCTTTTCATTCCGCATGGACTTATTACCAGGAGTGTATTTTGCCGGCGGAGGAGTTTGGTCGAAGGAAGAGCCGGTTTGTGCGCATCGGATTGTAGATGCTCTCATGTTTCGAGTTTCTCAAGATGAGCGTAGATTGTCTTTTGGCTATGTTGATTTGTCTAGCATGGAACCAAGCGTGCAAATCAAATCTTGATCGCCATGAAAATAGTAGGTATCGGTTTAAATAAAACGGGCACCAAGACCCTCGGGTGGTGCATGAAGTACTGGGGGTTTAGTCACGTTTCATGTAGCGAGGACGCGTTCAAATTATATTGTGATGGTGATTTCGAAAAATTGCTGTCATGGGTTGATGCTTACGACAGTTTTGAAGATTGGCCTTGGCCATTGTTTTATCAGCTAATTGATAGACGGTTCCCGGGTTCGAAGTTTATACTGACAAGACGAAAAGATCCAGAAACTTGGTTTGCAAGTCTTTGTGCGCATGCTGATCGCACAGGTCCAGCTATGTTCCGTAAACATATTTATGGGCACGAAATGCCGCACGCTCATAAAGAGCATCACATAAAAATTTACATCGAGCATTTGTCCGCATGCAGGGAATATTTTAAAAATCGACAAAGTGATTTTCTCGAGGTTTGTTTTGAGGATGGTGATGGCTGGGGTGAGTTAGCTAGTTTTTTAGGGCTTCCGTTGCCGCTGATCAAGTTTCCTCATGAGAATAGAAATCCGGTTAATCATATTAATCAAGAGAAGCCATGATGACTAATATTCAAAGTTGGTCTAATGATGACAAAAGAGATGTTATTCGCTACTTGCTGGTGAATAGCTATCGCTCCGAACGTCTCAGACTTTTGTATGTTTCAACGCCCAAAGTTGCGTGTACAAAACTCAAGTGGTGGTTTGCGGATTTGGAAGGATTTGCTGAAAGCATACGAAAAAACACCGACAACAGCATTGAGTCCAGTCCAGATCTTGTTATCCACGACTCTATACAAAAGTTTGCGCCACTCACAGAAGAGGATATTTGCGAGGCACTCGAGTCGGATTCGTTTTTCATATTTTCTCTCGTAAGAAACCCGTACAAGCGAATATTTTCTGCTTGGCAATCCAAGCTCTTATTGCAAGAGCCGATTCAGTCTAAACCGTATATAGACAAGGACTTTTTTCACCATCCAGTTGAAACGGCAGATGATGTTGCACATGCATTTGAAGCTTTTTTGGAATATCTCGCTGAAAATGAATCCCCCTCCTTTTGTGATTTGCATTGGACTCCGCAGGCAGATTTGCTGCGCCCAGATTTAATCGATTATTCATGCATTACAAAAATCGAGGAACGCGAGAATCTCACTGGGAGACTTCGTGATTGGTTGGGCGTTCGTATACCCAGTCCATTTGAAGGGAATGTACTTAACGATAGTCTTATCCCTTATATGCCGGAGTTGATTACACAACGTAGCGCAGAATTAATCTGCTCAATGTACAGCCATGACTTTGATGTATTTTGTTACGACAAACAAATCCCTACTGGAAAAGAAGGGCTTTCATCGGAGCAATTTGATGTTGCTCTCAAGGCAGTCAAGCACATTCGTGCACGGCTTCAGCGTTTTGGCGAGCGCAATGAGTTAATCGGAAGGCTTAACTGTACGTTGGTAGAACGCGACAGGCAGATTGCCAGCCTGACGCAGGCGGTGAGCGAACGCGACAGGCAGATTGCCAGCCTGACGCAGGCGGTGAGCGAACGCGACAGGCAG
>JAFSWK010000108.1 GCA_017444505.1 Rhodocyclaceae bacterium
CACAGCCACCAAACGCGAAAATTACCGCGTTGGTGTGCAGCGGACGCAGCCGGCCAAAATGGAAAAATTCGCCTACGTTGCTCAGGTTCAACTCCGGCCAGACCAGTTGGGCGGCACAAAGGACGCCAACCAGCATGCCGACGATGCCCCATACCACCGTCATGATGGCAAACAGGCGAACGACTTTATAGTCATAAGTCGCTTGCGATTGCATGAAAACACCCCTTTGGTTAATGAAAACGACGCTACAAAAACGGACTTCCCGCACATGCTCGCGCAGTACAGACACGCCTCGCGCGTAGCAGGATACGCTATCGGTCAAGCCGTAAATTGATGCAAGTCAAGGTGACATTATATTTCAACCCGCAAACCGCGCAGGGCATCTGTAACAATTCCGGCGTCCCTGCGACCGCGAACCGCCCTTTCCTGCCTGCATTTCCGATAGATTCTATCTATTTATCAGATTTTTAAGAAACAATTTAGCGGCCTACAAACCCGTTTGCGCATCTTGCGAAGTATTGTTTTTATCACTACAATTGCCCGGTTTACCGTCTTATTCTGTTAGGGGTGCCCGCGCCACACCGCGCGGGCTGAGAACACACCCTTGGAACCTGCTCCGGGTCATGCCGGCGAAGGGAAACGCCATGAATACTGCCGTCCGCTGCGCGGAATCTGTCCCCGCGTCCACTTCTTCCGTTGCCAACGTGCTGTCCGTCGCCGGGGTTGATCCTTCCGGCGGCGCCGGTGTGCTGGCCGACCTGAAAGCCTTTTGCGCCTGCGGTGCGTATGGCTGCGGCGTCATCGTGGCGCTGACCGCGCAAAACACGCAAGCCGTCACGGGCATCCACGTCCCGCCCACTGATTTTCTGTGTTTGCAGCTTGATACCCTGTTTGCCGACGTGCGCATCGACGCAGTCAAAATCGGGATGCTTGGCTCGGCGACGGCCACGCGCACGGTGGCCGAACGTCTTGCCCACTGGCAGGCGCCGCGCATCGTGCTTGACCCGGTGATGATTGCCAAAAGCGGCGATGCCTTGCTGGCACCTGAGGCGGTGGCCGAACTGCGCGAGGCGCTGCTGCCGCTGGCCTTGCTGATTACGCCCAATCTGCCCGAAGCGGGCGTACTGACAGAGACCCGCGCGCCGGAAAATCCACGCGAGATGCGCCAGAGCGCCGAAAAACTGCGCCGCCTGCTGCCGGATGATGAACGCTGGGTGCTGCTCAAAGGCGGCCATTTGCCCGGCAGCGAAGTCTACGACCTGCTTTTCGACGGCGACCGCATGATGGAATTTCGCTCGCCGCGCATCGCCACGCGCAACACGCACGGCACCGGGTGCAGCCTGTCTTCGGCAATCGCGGCGTTTCTGGGGCGCGGCTTCGCCATGCCGGAGGCCGTCTCGCGCGCACGCGAATGGTTGCATGAAGCCATCGCGCAGTCGGGCGCGCTGGACGTCGGCCACGGCCACGGACCGGTGCACCACTTTCACGCCCTGTGGTCGGGCGTGCGCTAATCCCGCCCGCGCACCTGTTCCCCTCATTTGTCTCCAAAAAACCATGAACGCCCCGCAATCTACCGCTTTCCGCGCTGAAGACGCCTGCGTCGACGCCCGTTCGACCGCGCCGCTGCCCAACTCACGCAAAATGTACGTCACCGGCTCGCGCCCGGATTTGCGCGTGCCGATGCGCGAAATCCGCCAGTCCGATACACCCGCCTCCTTCGGCGCGCAGCCCAACCCGCCTGTTTTTGTATACGACACCTCCGGCGCCTATACCGACCCCGAGGCGCACATCGACATTCGCCGTGGTCTGCCCGCGCTGCGCGCGCCGTGGATTGCCGAACGCGGCGACTGCGAGGCGCTGCCTGCGCCCACTTCCACCTATGGCCGCGCCCGCGCAGCCGACCCGCAACTTGCCGCGCTGCGTTTTCCCGGGCTGGCGCGTCAGCCGTTGCGCGCCCAGGCGGGGCGGCGGGTGACGCAAATGCACTACGCGCGGCAAGGCATCGTCACGCCCGAAATGGAATTTGTCGCCATCCGCGAAAATCTCGAACGCCAGCGTTACCTTGAATCACTGCGCGCCAGCGGCCCGCACGGCGAAAAGATGGCCGCGCGGCTTGGCCGCCAGCATCCGGGCGAAGGCTTTGGTGCCGCCATTCCCGAGACCATCACGCCCGAATTCGTGCGCGACGAAATCGCCCGTGGCCGTGCCATCCTGCCCGCCAACATCAATCACCCCGAAGCCGAACCGATGGTTATCGGGCGCAATTTCCTCGTCAAAATCAACGCCAACATCGGCAATTCCGCCATCACATCCAGCATTGCCGAAGAAGTCGACAAAATGGTCTGGGCCACCCGCTGGGGCGCCGACACGGTGATGGATCTTTCCACCGGCAAGCATATTCACGAAACCCGCGAATGGATTGTGCGCAATGCCCCCGTGCCGGTCGGCACCGTGCCCATCTATCAGGCGCTGGAAAAGGTGGATGGCCGCGCCGAAGAACTCACCTGGGAAATTTTCCGCGACACCCTCATTGAGCAAGCCGAACAAGGCGTGGATTACTTCACCATTCACGCAGGCGTGCGTCTGGCCTTCATCCCGCTCACCGCCGGACGGCTGACCGGCATCGTCTCGCGTGGCGGCGCCATCCTGGCCAAATGGTGTCTGGCGCATCATCAAGAAAACTTCCTCTACACCCGTTTTGCCGAAATCTGCGAAATCATGCAGGCGTATGACGTCGCTTTCAGCCTCGGCGACGGCCTGCGCCCCGGTTCGATTCATGACGCCAACGACGAAGCCCAGATGGCCGAACTGCGCACCCTCGGCGAACTCACCCGCATCGCCTGGCAGCATGACGTGCAAACCATGATTGAAGGTCCCGGCCACGTACCCATGCAGCGCATCCGCGCGAACATGGACGAAGAACTTGCCCACTGTCAGCAAGCGCCCTTCTACCCGCTCGGCCCGATCACCACCGACATCGCCCCCGGCTACGACCACATCAGCAGCGCCATTGGCGCGGCGCAAATCGGCTGGTACGGCACGGCCATGCTCTGCTACGTCACGCCCAAAGAGCATCTTGGCCTGCCCAACAAACAGGACGTCAAGGAAGGCATTCTCACCTACAAACTCGCCGCCCACGCTGCCGACCTCGCCAAAGGCCATCCCGGCGCGCAAATTCGCGACAACGCGCTCTCCAAGGCGCGTTTTGAGTTCCGCTGGGAAGACCAGTTCAATCTCAGCCTTGACCCCGACAAAGCGCGCGAATTTCACGACGAAACCCTGCCGCGCGACGCCGCCAAGACCGCCCACTTCTGCTCCATGTGCGGCCCGCGCTTTTGCAGCATGAAAATCACCCAGGAAGTACGCGAATACGCCGCCCAGCAAGGACTGGGCGCAGAAGACGCGCTCGCGCACGGGCTACGGGAAAAAGCCGCCGAATTCGTCGCGCAGGGTGCAGAGGTGTACAAAAACGTCTAGCCGCCCCTCGCAACCACCGCATCACCGGGCGGGATGGGACAGATACAAAAAGGGGAACCCGCCTGGGTTCCCCTTTTTTGTGAGAAAACAAGAAAAGCGCGGCGGTTGCGTTCAACGTTTGTGGCTTTGCGCCCACTTCTTGTTGAATTCCGCCTCGGCTTCATAGGCTCCGGCGGGCAGGCGGTGTGCGATGCCCTTGTGGCAATCAATGCAGGTCTCGCCGGAAGTTTCCGCCTCCGTGTGTTTTACCTGGGCACGTTTCTGCTGCCGCGCCAAATCGAAAGCATCGAAAACGTGACAAGACCTACATTCCCGCGAATCACTTTCCTTCATTCGTTTCCACTCATTCAAGGCCAGCCGTATGCGTTCATTTTCGAACTTTTCGCGGGTATCCACGCTTCCTGTCGCTTTCCCCCACACCTCTTTCGCCGCCTTGACCTTGCGAACCAGCTTCGCAATGAGCGGTTTGGGAACGTGGCAATCCGCACAGACCGCCCGCACGCCGGTGCGGTTGATGTCGTGGATGGTGCCGCGGTATTCCTGATAGACGTTGTCTCGCATCTCGTGGCAGGAAAGACAGAACTGCTCGGTGTTGGTCCATGTAAGGGCAGAATCAAAGCCCATCCAGCCCACTACGCCAATGACGATTCCCGCCGCCAGCAGCGCCCCCACCGACCAGCGGGCCGAAGGCGACCATAGCCGCTGCCACAGTGAATCTTTGCCTGTCTGGGAGTCTTTCATGGTGTTGGCTCCTTATCCTTATTTACCGGCAGCACGGAATTCGTTATCCACCAGCGGCTTGGCGTCCAGTTGCGGGACATGACAGGCCAGACAGAAATAGCGGCGGCCATCCACCACGTCACGCACCACGCCGTCCTGGTCGATGTAATGGAAATCCGACATTTTCACGGTCTTTTCCTTGTCGGAATTGGGCCATTCGTGACAACGGACGCACTGATTCACTTTCAGGTCAATCTCATATTTTTCGACCTGATGCGGCACCAGCGGCGGCTGCTGACGAAAAGCGCGATCCAGCGCCACCCCGTCTTGCAGGCGATAGGTTTCGGGGGCGACGTCTTGCGTATCGACATCCGCTCCCCGCAGCGAGCGAACCTCGGCAGCCTTCACCGCCGCAGGCACGAAAAACGTCACGGTAAAAGCGACGACGAGAGCCAGAGTTTTTGCGTTCACAGCGTTTCTCCCTTATTGCGGATTTGCCTTGTGCCAACGGGGCACAAAGCGGAAGACATTTTCCGGGCAGACATCCAGGCACCGCCCGCAGTTGGTACAGCTTGAACTGGTAATGACCGGGCTTTGTCCGCCCCACAGGGGCTCATGCAACACCTGCCGTTCCGGGCAAACGGCAAAGCATTCCATGCAGCGGTCGCAGCGTTCCCGTTCGCTTGCCGCCACCCGCAGCAAGGCCGTATGCCCCAGCACGCCGCCGTAAAAAGCGCCCACCGGACACAGCGCGCCACACCACGCTCGTGGCGCCACGGCAAAATCGAGAACAAAGACCGCCAGCGCAAGCAAAACAGTTGCCGTGCCCACGCCCCACGCGCCATAGACCAGACCGCGATGCAGCATGGTGACCGGGTTCACAAATTCCCAGGCAATGGTTCCGGTAAGGAGCGAGGTCAACAGCACGCCGACCAAAAGACCGTAGCGCAAGGAACGGGGCATGGCCGCGCTATCCCGCCAGCCAAGCCGTGTCCGCGCCCAGGCGGCCAAATCCGTCACCATATTGACCGGGCACACCCAGGAGCAAAACACCCGCCCGCCAACCAGCAGGTAGAACACGGTGACAATCAGCGCGCCCCACCAGACGGTCGCCAGCACGGGATGCCCCGCCAGCAGCGACTGCAAGGCAATCAGCGGGTCGGTCAGCGGCAGAACGTCCAAAGTCAGGCTGGACGCCAGCGTGCCTTTCACAATCCACCAGCCAAACAAGGGGCCGACAAGAAACAGCCCCAGCAGCACCAGTTGCACAAGGCGGCGGCTGAGCAGCCAGCGG
>JAFSWK010000109.1 GCA_017444505.1 Rhodocyclaceae bacterium
CAAACTGGAATTCACCCGTCAGCCCACGAATTTGCGCGATGGTGTCCTCATCGACTTTTGGCGGGTGGCCGCCGCTTTGCAAAATCGCCAGCACCAGCGAAGAAAATTCATGCCCGCCGGGAATGCCGGCAAAACGGATGCCGGTGTCCCCCGCCGCATTGGCCAGCGCGAAGGAAGGCACGCGCTCGCCGGCGGCATCACGTTGCGCTTCGCGCAATTCGACGCGCTCGGATTGCGCCGCCACGTCCCGCAGGTAGCCGAGCATTTCTTCGCTCGCCTCGCTGTCATCCACAAATGGCGTAATCTGCACGGTCTCGCGCAGATTGACGAACAAGGCTTGTAGCTGTTCCTTCAGGCTGTTTTCCAACATGTTGATACCTCTTCAAGCGACAAAAAACCCTCCGCGCCCGAGACGGGCACAGAAAGGCATGGGACAGGTGGGGAATACTCTCTGCCGGAGCCGGGGCGGCGATACGGCCTTGCGTGGTTACCCTGTTTCCAGGCAGGCGGGCGAACCCGCCCGCCGGAACCGTGTGTGAGGAAAGCGGGAATTAAATCTTGCCGACGAGGTCGAGACCCGGTTTCAGGGTTTTCTCGCCTTCTTTCCATTTCGCGGGGCAAACTTCGCCCGGGTGCGCGGCAACGTATTGCGCGGCCTTGACCTTGCGCAGCAGTTCCAGCGCATCACGACCGACGCCGCCAGCGTTGATTTCGACAATCTGGATGCGGCCTTCCGGGTCGATAACGAAGGTGCCACGGTCGGCCAGACCGGCTTCTTCAATCATCACGTCAAAGTTGCGGCAAATCACGCCGGTGGGGTCGCCAACCATCGGGAACTGGATTTTCTTGATGGTGTCCGAAGCGTCGTGCCAGGCTTTGTGGGTGAAGTGCGTATCGGTGGACACGGAATAGATTTCCACGCCCAATTTTTTGAATTCAGCGTAGTTGTCGGCCAAATCGCCCAGCTCGGTGGGGCAGACGAAGGTGAAGTCGGCGGGATAGAAAAACACTACCGACCATTTGCCGCGCAGGTCGGCATCGGACACTTCGATGAACTGGCCATTGTGGAAGGCCTGGGCTTTGAACGGTTTGATTTCGCTGTTGATGGCACTCATTGCGGGTTCCTCTCGTGTGGTTGGTCAAGTTGATGAGGGCGCATGATAGTGCCGACCCCGCCGCATTCCAAGGCAAGCGCGGCAATGGTCACCATAGGGACAGGCAATGAGCACGCAAACCCGCGCCCGGGCGCGGGTTTCAGCCCTGCAAGCGGGCGACGGCTTCGCGCACCTTGCCCTGTTCGTCCATCTTCAGGATGCGCTGCACCTTGGGCACGAGGTCGTTCAAATCGGCGTGCAGCACGCCTTGCTTGATTTCCAGAATCTGGCCCGGGTGCATGGAAAAATTGCGCAAGCCCATGCCGAGCAGCAGCGCGGTATAGGCCGGGTCGCCCGCCATTTCGCCGCATACCGACACCGGCAGACCGAAGCGCGCACCGGCCTGGATGGTGCCGCTGATGAGTTTCAACACCGCCGGATGCAGCGGGTCGTACAAATGCACGACGGATTCATCGGCGCGGTCGACGGCCAGCGTGTATTGAATGAGGTCGTTGGTGCCCACCGACAAAAACGACAGCCGCCGCACGAACATGCCCAGTGACAGCGCCGCAGCGGGCACTTCAATCATGCCGCCGACTTCCACCTGCGGGTCAAAGCGGTGTTTTTCCGCCTGCAATTCTTCTTTCGCGCGACTGATGAGTTGCAGACATTGTTCAATTTCCGAAACATGCGCCAGCATCGGCACCATGATGCGCAGCTTGCCGTGCACCGAGGCGCGCAACAACGCCCGCAACTGGACGAGGAACATTTGCGGTTCGGCCAGCGCGTAGCGCACGGCGCGCAGCCCCAGCGCGGGATTGGTGCCGGGGTGTTTCTGGTGCATGGCGTTGAGCATTTTGTCCGCGCCCACATCAAAGGTGCGGATGGTCACGGGCTTGGGCGCAAACGCCTTGAGCACGCTGCGGTAGGTTTCAAACTGCTCGTCTTCGTCGGGCAGAATGTCGCGGCCAATGAACAGAAACTCGGTGCGGAACAGCCCGATGCCGTCGGCATTGGCGGCGCGCACGACGGCGATGTCTTTCGAGCCTTCGATGTTCGCCAGCAATTCGATGCGCTCGCCATCGAGCGTGCGCGGCTCGGTTTCTTTCAGCCGTTGCAGGCGGGTGCGCTCAATTTCCAGCTCGCGGCGGCGCAGCCGGTATTCTTCCACCAGCCGCTCGTCGGGATTGACGATGACTACGCCGCGCGTGCCGTCGATGATGACCAGCTCGTCTTCTTCCACCAACATGCGGATGTGGTGCAGGCCGACCACCGCCGGCAGCAGCAGGCTGCGGGCGACAATCGCGGTGTGGCTGGTCGGCCCGCCGATGTCGGTGACCAAACCGGCGAGGTTGTGGTCGCGGAAGCTGATGGTGTCGGTAGGCGAAAGGTCGTGCGCCACAATCACCGAACCCATGCCGTCGCGCCGCTTGGGCGGCAGATGGCCG
>JAFSWK010000110.1 GCA_017444505.1 Rhodocyclaceae bacterium
GACAGTTGCGCGGGGTATTTGTCGGCATGTTCGCTCAGCCCCACAAGGTCGAGCAGTTCCAGCACGCGCGCGCGCCGCGCGCCAGCATCCGGAATCAGGCCGGTGGCCTTCAGCGGCCAGGCGATGTTGTCGAACACCGTTTTGGCGGCCAGCAGGTTGAAGTGCTGGAAAATCATGCCGGTTTGCTGGCGCAGTTTGAGCAGTCCGGCATGGGGCAGGGCGGTGATTTCCTGTCCGTCGATGCGAATCGAGCCGCTGGTGGGGCGTTCCAGCAGGTTCAACGTGCGCAGCAGCGTGCTTTTCCCCGCGCCGGAGCGGCCAATGATGCCGAAAATGGTGCCCGCAGCGATGCGCAAGGAAACGTTGTCCAGCGCGGTGACGGTGCGCGCGCCACTGCGCCAGACTTTGTTGAGATGGGAAATTTCAATCACGATGGCGGACGCTGCGCGTCAGTGCAGATGGCGGGAAGGCGGTTCGTTTTGCGGTTCGGGAATTTCGGCGTGCGCCAGGTCGCCATCGGCGGTGGGAAACAGCGGCGCGGAACAATCGTCGCAGTATTCGGGCAACAGCGGATGGTCGAGCTGGACGATGTCGGCCACGCCAGCGGCGCGCAGCACTTTTTCGATTTCTCCGGCACTGTCGGTGTGCTCGCTTTCATGCGGCAGCAACGGCCAGACGATGCCGAACAGGATGCTGTCGGCATGGTTGCGCGCGGCAAAGCTGATGCGGTATTCCTGCAATTCGAATTCGTGGTCACGAAAGGGCGCGACCACGGCGCGCAGACCGGCGGCGGGCAAATCCAGTTCCATGCACAGGAAAGTGGCCGCCGCGCGCAGCGAGTGCGAACGCGAAAGGTCGTCGGCGCGGGCGCAGGCGGCGTAATACGTCTCGGGCAACACAAATTCCAGCGAGCAGCCGGGAAACAGCGGTGCGATGCAGGCGCCGCCTTGCTCTGCCCAGCGGGCGGCGGCTTTTTCGCGGCTCATGCGCTCGTCTTCCTGCCAGATGAACAGCGGCGCGTCGCGCTGGATGGCTACCGCAGCGAAGGCGTAGCGGATGTCGGAGAGGAAACGCTCGGTCGGTGACAACAGGGCGGGGTCGATGAGCATGTCCTGCTTGCCTTCCAGCAGATGCGCGCCCAGCGCGCCAGCCAGCGCGGCGGTGGGGACATAACTTTGCGGGAGCTGATCCGGGCTGAAAAAGTAGTTGGCAAACGTTACCCGCGCCTCGCTGGCCAGCACATGCGCACACAGGTGCGCGCGCAGCGCGGCGAGCGTGGATGCCGGAATGACGGGCGTGGGAATGTCGTAGCGCGACCAGACCAGCACCGGAATGGCCATCAGCACAATCTGCTTGTCGCCCGCATCAACCAGGCTGGTTTGTTCGATGCGGTCTTCAATGGTGCGCAACAGCGCATCATAGGCGGCGGGGCGGGTGTCGGCGAGTTGGTCGAGCGCGGCGCTGAAGGCGTCGTCATTGTGTTCGGCGAGCAGTTTGTCGATGACCTCGCCCAGGCGGCGATCCCAGAATTGTTCTTCCGTGCGGCTGCCTGCCTCGGCCAGGGCTGCGGCCAGATGACAAAGACGGGCGGCGGCGGCGCGGGCAGTGCTGCGGCGACGGGTGGGCGGGCGTTTGGAAGAGGTGGCCATGAGTGCTGCGAAGTTCGGGTTGTGCAAAGGGGCTGAATTTTACCAGCCGGGACACGGGCGCGGCGAGCACTTCAAGGCGCGAGGTAGAGCGCGTAACGGCGCAGATGCTGCATGATGTGGGCGGAAATTTCTTCGATGGACGTGTGGGTGGAGTCCAGATGCGGGACGTTTTCCCGGTCCATCAGTTTGCGTGCGGCGTCGATTTCATGACGGCAGTTTTCCAGCGAGGCGTAGTGGCTGCCCGGCAGACGTTCCTGACGGATTTGCGCCAGACGCTCGGGGGAGATGGTCAGCCCGAAGAGCTTTCTGCGGTGCTGATGCAATTCGCCGGGCAGACGCTTGCGCTCAAAATCTTCCGGAATCAGCGGATAGTTGGCCGCCTTCAGGCCAAACTGGATGGCCAGATACAGACTGGTGGGCGTTTTGCCCGAACGCGATACGCCGACCAGCACAATATCGGCTTCGTTCAGGTCCGGCCCGTTGGAAAGACCATCATCGTGGGCGAGCGTGTAGTTGATGGCTTCCATGCGCGCCTTGTACGAGCGGCTGGAGGCAATGTCGTGAAAACGCCCGGCCTCGTGACTGGGGGCGACGCCCAGCTCGGTTTCCAGCGGCCCGATGAATTGCTCGAAGAGGTCGATGAACAGCGCGTCTTCGCCGTGCAGACGCGCCACCGTTTGCGGGTCGACCAGGGTGCTGAAAACAATCGGGCGCACCCCGTCGCGCCCGCGCGCTTCGCGGATGGCGCGCGCGCATTCTTCGGCCTTGTCCTGCGAGTCAATGAAGGGCACCCACGCCTGACGCAGCTTGCCGGCTTCGGGAAACTGCGCCAGCAGGCTGTGGCCGAGCGTCTCGGCAGTGATGCCGGTGCCGTCGGAGATGAAAAACACGGTGCGTTGGGCGGCGCTGTTCATGGCTCAGAGCAGGACGATGTCGAACTGTTCCTGGCTGTAGCTGGTTTCGGGGTGCAGCGAGATGGTGCGGTCGGTGATTTCAGAAATTTGCGCCAGCGATTGCGCTTCTTCGTCGTGAAAAAGGTCAATGACGGTGGGATTGGCCAGCACGCGCAGTTCGCGGGCGTTGAACTGGCGCGCTTCGCGCAGCAGCTCGCGCATGATTTCGTAGGCGACCGTGTGCGCCGTCTTGACCTGCCCGCGCCCTTCGCAGGTGGGGCAGATTTCGCACAGCAGATGGGCGAGCGAATCGCGGGTGCGCTTGCGCGTCATTTCCACCAGCCCCAGCGCGGTGAAACCATTGAGGCTCATCTTGGTGCGGTCGCTGGCCAGCGCCTTGCGGAATTCTTCCAGCACCATGTCGCGGTGCTCGGGCGTGTCCATGTCGATGAAGTCAATCAGGATGATGCCGCCGAGATTGCGCAGGCGAAGCTGGCGGGCGATTGCCTGCGCCGCTTCCAGATTGGTCTTGAAAATGGTGTCGTCAAAATTGCGCGCGCCAACAAAGCCGCCCGTGTTGACGTCGACGGTGGTCATCGCTTCGGTCTGGTCAATGATGAGGTAGCCGCCCGATTTGAGTTCCACGCGCCGGGCCAGCGCACGGGCAATTTCGTCTTCAATGCCGTAGAGGTCAAAAATGGGACGCGCGCCGTTATAGGGGGCGAGCTTGGGCAACAGGTGCGGGCTGTATTCGCGGGCGAAGTTGTGCAAGGCCAGGTGCGTGTCGGGCGCGTCAATGAGCACGCGGTCGGTGTCGTTCTGCACCAGGTCGCGCAGCACGCGCCGGGGCAGGTCCAGGTCTTCATAGAGCAGCGCAGGGGCGGTGCAGTTGCGGGCTGCTGATTCAATCTGCTGCCAGCGTTTGCGCAAATAGGCGATGTCGGCGGCGAGCGCTTCGTCGTCGGCATCTTCGGCCATGGTGCGCACAATGAAGCCGCCGCGTTCGCCTTCGGGCAGCAGGCGTTCGAGGCGTTCGCGCAGATGCTCGCGCGCCGGGCTGTCTTCAATGCGCTGGGAAATGCCGATGTGGCAATCCTGCGGCAGATAGACCAGCATCCGCCCGGCCAGCGAAATTTGCGTGGAAAGCCGCGCGCCCTTGCTGCCGATGGAATCCTTGAGCACCTGCACGGTGAGCGTCTGGTTCTCGCGCAGGATGTTTTCGATGGGCTGCTGCACCGCGCCCTGTTCGCGGTCGCACCAGATGTTGGCAACGTGCAAAAAGGCGGTGCGCTCCAGACCGATGTCGATAAAGGCCGACTGCATTCCGGGCAGCACACGCACCACGCGCCCAAGATAGATGTTGCCCACCGTGCCACGGCTGGCCGTGCGCTCGACGTGCAATTCCTGCACGGTGCCGTTTTCGAGCAGCGCCACACGGGTTTCCTGCGGGGTGCTGTTAATCAGAAATTCTGTGCTCATGCGAAAGGGCGAAAGATGCGCCCGCAGCGCGTGGGGCGCGGACGAAAAAACAAAACCGCGCAAAGCGCGGCGCGGCGACAATCAGTGGCGGGCGGTGTCGAGCACGTCGTGCCCGAATTCGGCCAGCAGTTCGCAGGTTTCAAACAGCGGCAGACCCATGATGCCGCTGAAACTGCCTTCAATATGGCGTACAAACGAGGCGGCAAAGCCTTGTACGGCATAGGCACCGGCCTTGTCGTAAGATTCGCCGCGCTCAATGTACTGGCGGATGTGCTCGCGCGAGAGCGGGGCGAGCGTGACCTGATTGCATTGCACGATGCTGCGCGTCTTGCGCCCATTGCTGGCGGCAATGGCGGTATAGACCTGATGCGTGTTGCCGCACAGGGCGGTGAGCATCCGGATGGCGTCGGCTTCGTCCTTGGGCTTGCCAAAGATTTCACCTTCCATGAGCACGATGGTGTCGGCGGCCAGCACGGTTTGCAGGGGCATGTCGCGCCAGGCCAGACGACGCACACCGGCTTCGGCCTTGCTCAGCGCGATGCGCTCGACATAGTGCAGGGCGTCTTCATCGTCATACGGGGTTTCATCGGTATCGAAATCGGCGCGGTCGCCGGTGCGAAAGGCGAGGATGCTGAACTGCAATCCCAACTGGCTGAGCAGCTCGTGGCGGCGCGGGCTGGTGGAAGCAAGGCAGAGACGGGCAAGCATGAGGAATGGGTTTCCGGTCGATGAAACAAAGATGCGCGAAGTGCAGCTATTTTATGCTGTTTGTTTCCGCGTTTTGCCAGACAGTTGAAATGCGTGCGGAAAAATGCCGGTCTTTTTGTACATTGTCAAACCGACCGGCGCGGGAAAGCGCACGCGCTTTTGTACTCAGAAGGGTACGTCGTCCTCAAAGTTGTCAAAACCATCCGAGGCGGGCTGCGGCGGGACATTTTGTTGCGGCGCCGAATCCGGACGGGCGGCGGGGGCACTTGGCGCGGCGTATTGCGCGCTGCTGTCGTACTGGCCGCCTTGTGCGCGCGCGCCGTCGCCTTTGGACCCCAGCATCTGCATTTCGTTGACGTGAATTTCGGTGGTGTAGCGGTCCTGGCCGTTTTTGTCCTGCCATTTGCGCGTGCGCAAACTGCCTTCCACATACACCGGCGAGCCTTTGCGCAAGTACTGCGCGGCAATTTCCGCCAGCCGGTTGTGGAAAACGAGGTTGTGCCACTCGGTGGCCTCGCGTTGTTCGCCGGTTTGGCGGTCTTTCCAGCGGTCGGTGGTGGCGATGCTGACGTTGGTCACCGTGCCGCCGTTGGGGAAGGTGCGCGATTCGGGGTCGCGCCCCAGATTGCCGATGAGCAGGACTTTGTTCAGTGAGGCCATGAGGAATGTCTCCGTAATGGTGGTCTACAAATAACAAGCAAGGGGCGAAGTGTACGGGATTCAGCCGGTTTTGGCAGCAGGGCGTGCGGGCGGGCGCAAACCGCTGGCCAGAACCAACCAGAGCAGGCCGCACAGCGCGCAGGCCAGATAGACGGCACCCGCACCAAAATGGCGGGCGAGCAGGCCGCCTGCCGCGCCGCCCAGAAACAGGCCGCACGATTGCAGCGCGCCATACAGCCCCAGCGCAAAGCCTTTGGCATCCGCAGGCGCGGCGCGCGAAATCCACGAAGGCAGGATGGCTTCGAGCACGTTGAAGGCGGCAAAAAACAAGGTGAGCCACAGCGTCAGCCAGGCCGCCGAATGCCCCAGCCCGTGCAGCCCGCCCTGCACAATAACAACCAGCGCAATGCACGCGCACAGGGTGCTTTTCATCTGCCCGCGCATCTCCGCAACAATGACGGCGGGCACCATGACGAGAAAAGACAGCAGCACGGCAGGCAGATAGACCTGCCACAGCGCGGCGCTTTCCAGCCCGCTGGCGACCAGCGCCGCAGGCACCAGCACC
>JAFSWK010000111.1 GCA_017444505.1 Rhodocyclaceae bacterium
GCCGATAAGATCGGGGTCAATTCGCACGGCAGTCTGGATGCGGGAATGGAAACGGTTGGACAGGTCTTCGCGGATTTTCGCGAGCGTGGCGTCATCGAGCGGGAAAGCCGAAGCGACTTCCGCCACCAGCACGCCTTCTTCCTTGTCTTTCAGGGCAAGGAAAAGATCGCGGATTTCCGGCAGCAGGGAAAGGCGGTCGTTTTCGGCCAGCAGATGGACGAAATTGGCCTGCTCTTCCGTAACGTCCTGCCCCGCCACCTCAATGACAAAGCGCGCGAGACGATCACGCGCAAGCGCCGGATCGTGGATGCCGCTCACAACCCGCTCATCCGCCGCGATAACGGCCAGACGGGCGAGCACATCCGCCCATGCACCCAGCGAACCGCCCGCGCGGGCAAGCTCAAAGGCGGCATCGGCATAGGGACGGGCGACGGTGACGTTTTCAGCCATGGCTTCACAATTCCTGTTTCAGATTCGCCAGCAGTTCTTTGTGGTTGTCGGCGTTGATTTCCCGGCGCAGAATTTTTTCTGCGCCCACCACCGCCAGCACCGCCACCTGTTCGCGCAGGCTGTCCTTGGCGTGCTGCATGGCTACACCGGCCTCCTTCTCTGCCGCTTCGCGGGCAGCGGCCACGATGCGGGCGGCTTCGGCGCGCGCTTCATCAAGCAGCCCGGTCGCCTGGCGTTCCGCAGCCGAGCGCATGTCGCCCGCAGATTCGCGCGCCTGACGAAGCTCGTCCATGGCGCGTTTTTCGGCCAGCGACAAATCCGCTTTCGCCTTGTCGGCGGCGGCCAGCCCTTCCTGAATTTTCTGGGCGCGTTCGTCCAGTGCGCGGGTAATCGGCGGCCACACAAACTTCATGGTGAACCACGCGAGCACCGCAAACACCGCGATCTGCCCAACCAAGGTTGCGTTCAGATTCACAGTATCACCCCCTGTCGGTCACGGTTGCGCTACCGAGGGGCGGCTTACTGCACAAGCTGGAACGGGTTGGCGGTAGCGAACCACAGCGCGATACCGGTACCGATAATGAACGCAGCGTCAATCAGACCGGCCAGCAGGAACATCCGCGTTTGCAGTTGACCCATCAGCTCAGGCTGGCGGGCAGAGGCTTCCAGGAATTTGGAACCCATGATGCCGATACCGATACAAGCGCCGATGGCACCCAGACCAATAATCAGACCGGCGGCCAGAGCAACAAAACCAAGAACGTGTTCCATGATGACTCCTTGAGAGGTTGGGTTAAAAGTAAAAGTGAAACAAACGAACAATCAGTGGCTGTCATGCGCCTGGCCGATATAGACCAGCGTCAGCATCATGAAGATGAAAGCCTGCAAGGTAATAATCAGGATGTGGAAAATCGCCCACACAGAACCAGCAATCACGTGCCCGACAAAGCCCAGCATGGTTGCCGTGCCGCCGAGCATCGCAATCAGGATGAAGATCAGTTCGCCGGCATACATGTTGCCGAAAAGTCGCATCCCGAGCGAGACCGTTTTCGCCAGAAACTCCACCATCTGCATGGCGAAATTCACCGGCCACAGCAGCGGATGGCTGCCGAACGGGGCATTGAACAGTTCGTGCATCCAGCCCTGCACGCCCTTGATTTTGACGTTGTAGAACAGGCACAGCAGCAGCACGGCAATCGCCATGCCCAGCGTGATGTTGAGATCCGCCGTGGGCACCACGCGCTGATAGGCGTGATGCGGGTCACCGCCGGCGGCAGAATAGATGTTTTCCCAGATGACCGGCAGCAAATCCACCGGCAGCAAATCCATCGCGTTCATGAAGAAAATCCACACAAACACGGTCAGCGCCAGCGGTGCCACAAGGCGGCGGGATTCTTCGCTATGGACAATGCCCTTGGCCTGGTCGGCCACCATTTCGACGAGCATTTCCACCGCACACTGAAAACGACCCGGCACACCGGCAGTCGCTTTGCTGGCCGCGCGCCAGAGCAAGAAGACAGCCAGCGCCCCCAGCACAATCGACCAGAACATCGAGTCGAGGTTGATGATGCCCCAGTCCACCACAACCTGCTGGCGCTCGCCGCTGGTATTGAGGTGCGTCAAGTGGTGAACGACATACTCAGAGGCGGTTTGCGTGTGTTCCGTAGCCATGGCGTATCAGGTTCTCGTCAAAAGTCCTAAAAAATTTGCCTGCAAGGCAAACAACAAACCAGTCAGCGCGCCACCTGCATGAGGTGAAGGCATCAGCCGCCAGAACAGAACCAGCAAGGCCGTCACTACCATCAGTTTGAGCAGTTCGCCCATCACGAACACTGCCACCGAAGGATGCGCCATCTGGCGCAACGTCCATGCAAAAAGTCCGTTCGGCAACACACATGCCAGACCGGCCAAGCCGGCGGACAGCGCTGCCGCGCCTCCTGCCACCACACCGGCCAGCAGTACCGCGATTGCCGTAGCCACACATTGCAACAAAACCGGCTTGAGCATGACAGGCAACCGCGCGCGCCGCGCTGACGACAAGACAGCCGGGATGCTATTGGCTATGGGCGGCAAAGTCAAACGATTGGCGGCACTTTCACGCATATTCTTACAAATTCTTTTCACAATGTAACACACACGTTTCATCCCTTGCCGCCCGCGCCATGCCGCAACAAAAACAATGCGCCGCCAGAAACTCCGGCGACGCATTGTTTTGTCAACAAACTTTCGCGCGACGCAGCCGCGCCGCGCACATCACGCCAGCGCCGTGCGCATCTTTTGCAGCGCCTTTTGTTCAATCTGGCGGATGCGCTCGGCGGAAACGCCGTATTCCGCAGCCAGTTCCTGCAAGGTGGCCGGTGCGCCGTCTTCCTCATGCAGCCAGCGGCGGCGCACAATCTCGCGGCTGCGCGCATCCAGCGCCGCCAGTGCCGTGCTCAAACCATGCTGCTGCAAATGCGCGCGTTCGCGCCGTTCCAGCGCCTGCACCGGATCCGCCTCGGCATCGGCCAGCCACGCGATAGGCGCAGTATGAGCGGAATCTTCGTCATCCACCTCACCTTCCAGCGCCAGGTCGCGCCCGGAGAGGCGCGTTTCCATTTCCACCACCTCTTCGGGCTTGACGCCCAGCGTGCGCGCCACTTCCTGCACCGCCTCGGGCGAGAGCGTGGTGGCCTCTTTTTTCAGGCTGCGCAGGTTAAAAAACAGCGTGCGCTGCGCCTTGGTCGTGGCGATTTTCACCAAGCGCCAGTTTTTGATGATGAATTCGTGAATCTCGGCCTTAATCCAGTGCACCGCAAACGACACCAGGCGCACGCCGCGCGCCGGGTCAAAGCGTTTCACCGCCTTCATCAGGCCGATGTTGCCTTCCTGAATCAAATCTGCGTGCGGCAGGCCGTAGCCCAGATAGCCACGGGCGATTGCCACCACCACGCGCAGGTGCGACATCACCAGCGTGCGCGCCGCCTCCACATCGTCTTCCTCGCGCAAGCGGCGCGCCAGCGCCTGCTCTTCGGCAGCGGAGAGCATCGGGATGCGGTTGACCGCGCGGATATATTGATCAAGGCTTCCTGCCGCGCCCGCTGCGGGCAACATCGGCATGGAAGGAACCAGAGCGTGGGACATGCTTGTACAACCTCCTTGCGCCATCCTTTCGCGAATGGCCGACTAATTCTATCAACTTTTAGCACTCCTCACAAGAGAGTGCTAACGCACCTGTCCCTCTTCTTTCCCCGTGCCGGTTTTTCCGCTCGCCCGTGTCATCGCCGCCCCCTGTTGTTCGTCCGCAACACAAAACCCGCGCGCCTGCGCCGCACAGCAATTTTCAGTTGCGTGACAAGGTGCGCGTTTTGCACAATGCGGGCAACTTCTCAATTGAGAGGTAAGTCGGATCGGCGAACCGCCGGTTTCACTTCAAACTAGAGGAGAATTTTTCATGCAGAAGAAACTTATCGCCCTGGCTGTCGCCGGCCTCGTGTCCGTCCCGGCCTTTGCTCAATCCAACGTCACCATCTATGGCCGTCTGGACGCTGGCCTGTTCAACCAGGATGACGCTGCTGGTCACGCTGTTACCCGTGTGGATGCCAGCGGCTGGACCACTTCCCGTCTGGGCTTCAAAGGCGCGGAAAGCCTCGGCAACGGCCTGCAAGCCCTGTTCCAAGTCGAAACCACGCTGGTCAATGACGACGCTACCGGCCTGACCGGCACGGGTCGTGACACCTTCGTGGGTCTGGCTGGCGGCTTCGGTGCTGTCCTGCTGGGTCGTCTGTCCACCCCGGTCAACAGCTGGCTGGCCGACTTCGACCACGCTGATGGCGCGCCCAAGTTCAAAGTCACCAACGTTTCCGGCAGCAACGTCTTTGAAGACCGTGGCAACAACACCATCGCCTATGCCACCCCGAACATGGGCGGCTTCCAGGCCATCGCTTACTACAGCTTCAACCTGGCTGCTCCGGAAGTGTGGCCTTCCAGCTCTGAAGTCCGCGTTGGCGGTATCGGCCTGCGCTACACCGCTGGCGGTCTGGATGTGTTCTACTCCTACAACAACGCTGCCAAGGCTCTGGAACTGGATAACCACACCGGTGCCATCAGCTATGACTTCGGCGTTGCCAAGATCATGGGTGTCTACATGCACACCGGTGGCGATTCTTGGGGTGACAACGCTAAGCAGTACTCCGTGGGCGTGCAAGTGCCCGTCGGTGCTGGCGTGATCGCTGCGGGCTTTGGTCACGACCAAAACATCGGTGGCGCGCGTGACGTTGATCAGGACACCTGGTCCATCACCTACAAGCACAACCTGTCCAAGCGCACCTTCCTGTACGCTGGCTATCAGCGTCAAGACCCGGACGGCGGCATCGCCCGCGACACCTACGGCGTGGGCGTTGCGCACCAGTTCTGATTTTTCCCACGAAAAATCACACAACGGGCGACCAGACGGTCGCCCGTTTTTTTGTTGACACGCTGCCCACCGCTTGATTCTCCTCGCCCTGCTCTCCCCCGCCCCACAAGGAATACCACGATGACTGCCACCGCCACCATCCCTGCAAGCCGCGCTGGACGACATCGCCGTCATTGAGACGCATCTTGCCATTGTTGCGGACAAAACCCTCTACCCGATTGTCGACAAGACGCACAGCAGACCGCGAAACCGCAAGAACAGCTTGCCATTTGACGAAGCACGTCAGGCGCTGGCAAGCCACCATGCCCGGCTGACGAACATGGATAAGGCACGGCTGGATGACGATGAAAAAAGAGCTTGTCGACACGCGCAAGGCCGCGCTTCATGCGGCAATCGGGCACTACATCGCCTTGCAGGAACAAGCCTTGGGGGTTCCGTCTGACCCGCAAGAGTAGCGGCAGCACAAAAAACCGCCTTGCGGCGGTTTCGCGGTGTTGTGGCGCAGGTCAGTTTCGGTAGTTTGACCAGATGGCGGCCAAATCTTTGAAATGCCATTTTTCCGGGTCTTCGACACCGGCGATGCGGTCTTGCGTGCGGCTCAAATCCAGCAGTTGCGGCGTGATGTAGCTGTTTGATTTTGCGGAGTAGAACACTTTCACCATCGGTTCCAGCGGTTTTTCGCCCTGGTCGACGATGACGCCGATGCGCGCCGATTGCATCCGCACCAGCGAGCCGACCGGATAAATGCCCAGACAACTGATGAAGGCGCGCAGCACGGCTTCGTCAAAATGCCCTTTCCACGAAAACATGCGGCGCAGCGCCTCGCCCGGGTTCCAGCCGTTGTTGTACGGGCGCACCGAGGTGACGGCGTCATAGACATCACAGACCGCCGCCA
>JAFSWK010000112.1 GCA_017444505.1 Rhodocyclaceae bacterium
CAGTTTCATGCGCACCACGTTCGGATGTTCCTTGGCGATGTCGACTTCGCCCATGTGAATTTCGCATTCCAGCCCGAAATAGGCGGCGGCGGTGGCCAGCGCCACGCCGTGCTGACCGGCGCCAGTCTCGGCAATCAGGCGTTTCTTGCCCAGATATTTCGCCAGCAAGCCTTCGCCCATGCAGTGATTGAGCTTGTGCGCGCCGGTGTGGTTGAGGTCTTCGCGTTTCAGATAGATGCGCCCGCCAAGCTGGTTGGAGAGCGTTTTGCAGAAATAGACCGGCGTGGGGCGACCCTGAAAGTGCTTGCGAATCTGGCGCAGCTCGGTGATGAAGTTGTGCGACTTGCTGATGGAAAAATAGGCTTGGGTGATTTTGTCCATTTCGGCTTGCAGCACGGGCGGGATGAACGAGCCGCCGTATTCGCCAAAGAAGCCGTCTGCGGTGGGGTATTGCTTGAAGTAGGAGGTCATGATGTTGTGCGTTTGTGTGTTGAAGAAGCCGGGCAGGATAACGGATTCGCCCGCCTGCCTTCAAGCCAAAAAAAAACCGCCCGGTGAAGGGCGGTAAAGCAAATCCGGAGGCCGAGAAATGACGACACACCGGTAGTTGCAGCACAAAGTGTGCGGCCTGCGCCCGGAATGCCGGCCGGGCGCCGCCGTGTGTGTCGGCCTGGCTTATTGCAGCAGTTGCAGGACTTGCTGCGGCAGCGCGTTGGCCTGGGAGAGCATGGCCGTGCCAGCCTGTTGCAGAATCTGCGCGCGGGTCAGCTCGGCGGTTTCTTCCGCGAAGTCGGTGTCGCGGATGCGGCTGCGCGCGGCGCTCATGTTTTCAGACGACACCTGCAAGTTGGTGATGGTGTTTTCAAAGCGTGATTGCAGGGCGCCGTAGGCGGCACGCTGGGCGTTGATGGTGTCGAGCGCGGCATCCACCAGGTTGATGGTGCGGTACGAGGCATCGACCGTGGTGACATCGGCATTTTGCATGGTCTGCAATTGTCCGCCTACGGGCGTTGTCCCGCTGTCCGAGATGAGGAAGCCCCCGGCGGTGACGTTGTCGACAACTGCGTTCGAGTCGGTGACCCCGAAGGACATGTGCGAATCAAACGTGACCTGTCCGGTGACGCGAATCGATCCAGTGCCCGTTTTGCCCACCTCGTTGGTGTTTGCTGCGGTGAGGATGTTGGTGCCGGCCATGGTGGCGCCGCCTGTCAGCTGCATGGTGATGTCGTTGCCGGTGGCCGACTGGTTGGCGAACACGATGTCTTCACCGTTGTCATTGACCAGGGTGATGCCGTCGCCTTTTTCATTGACGCGGGCGGAAATCCCTGTTTTGGCGGCAACCTTGTTGAAGGCGTCGACCGCGCCGGAGAGGTGGTCGGTGTTCGTCACCGAGCCTTTGCCCGCGACCCCGCCAATGGTGAAGGCGATTTTCACCGGCTGGGTGGTGATGTTGTTGGAGGCCACTTCCAGCACGAAGGAGGAGCCTTGCTGCATCCCGACCAGATCCAGTTCGGTGCGGGCGGAGGCTTTTACGCCGGTCGACTGGGTGACCATGTTGACTTTTTCGGCAATCTGTTTGGCCGAAGCGCCCGCCGGATATTCCAGTTCAAAGGAACCCGCGCCGCCGGCGACAATCAGCGTGCCTTGCGGGATGATGGATACACCGCCCGCATTGCCGGCTTGCGCCCGCACCGCACCCGCTTCGTTCGTGCCGAGCACGAGGTCGCCCGGGCCGCCGGCAGTGTCCGCCACGCGCCCGCCGATGCGATAGTTGCCGTATGAGTTGGTGGTGAAGTTGGCTGAGGTGGCGGTGATGGTCTGGTTGGCGTTGGGACCGACCTGGAAGATGGCCGAGGTGAAGGAGCCATCGAGCATCTTGCGACCGTTAAATTCAGCGGTGCGCGCGATGCGATCGAGTTCGGCAGTCAGCGCGTTGACTTCGTCATTGAGCGCCTGCCGGTCGCTGGGGCTGTTGGTGGCGTTGGCCGATTGCACAGCGAGCACGCGGATGCGTTGCAGGATGTCGGCGGAGGTTTTCAGCGCGCCTTCGGCGGTTTGCGCCAGCGAGATACCATCGTTGGCGTTGCGCTTGGCTTGGTTGGAGCCAATGATTTGCGCGCTGAAGCGTTCGGAAATGGCCAGACCGGCGGCGTCGTCTTTGGCGCTGTTGATGCGCAGGCCAGACGAGAGGCGTTGCAGGGATACGGCCAGTGCGCTACCCGTCCCACTCAGGTTGCGTTGCGCATTCAAGGAGGGGACATTGGTATTGATGACTTGTGCTTGAGGCATTTTGTGCTGCTCCTAAAAAGAGGGTTAATCACTCCCGCAAATGGCGCACTCTTGTGTTGCTTACCGATCCGCGGGACCTTGCCCTCCTCTAAGCAGGAAGCGTGCCAGTTTTATAAAATCATTGTAATCAATATGTTATGAATGAAGTGTGGAATATTCCCGCTTTGCCGCCCGGCGGCAGCAGGCGGCAAATGCGGCAAGTTTTGCCTGCCGGACTGCCGCTTTGCAGGGCGAACAGGGTCGATTCCCGCCCGTAAGCGGCGGGAAAACAAGGCACAAAAGAGAAATGGCGCGCGGCGAGGCGCGCCTTAGTGGGCGGGCAGGGGCGTGGAGACGGCCAGCGCGACAAAGCCGCCTTCGGGCGCGGCGGCAAGGCTCACCAGTTGCGCGCCGTCGGCCAGGGGGCTGCCGATGTCGGCGGGCGCTTCCAGCGTGCGCGAAACAAGATGGCGCTTGACCTTGCCCAGATGCTGCGCGCGGGCGATGACTTCCTGGCCGGGATAGCAGCCTTTGGTGAAGCTCACGCCGATGAGTTCAAAGCCCAGCATTTGCGCGACGAAGGCTTCTTGCGTGGCGGCGCAAATCAGCGGCAGGCGGTCACGAATCAGCGCAAGCTGCCAGTCGTTTTCCGTGCCCGCGGGCAATCCGGCGGTGTTGAGTGCCGCTTCGCACGATGCCGCCTGCGCAGCGGGCAGACTGATAAGGACGCAAGAGGCGGTCAGCCGCAGGCAGACGCGCCCGTGCGCATCCCGCGTGCAGTGCACGGGCGATTGCGGCAAAGGCGGCAAACCGGCAGTGCGCAGCGCGGCGGAAATTGCCGCCTCTTCGCCGCAGGCGGCAAAGAGGGCGAGGTCGTCGGCCACAGCAAACTGCACTTTGCTGCGCAAGATATACATACAGAGCTTTTTGCGCAGCGCCTCGGCAAGGTCGGCGGCGGCGGCAAACACGAACGCATCGCCTTGCCGCCAGAGCGGAAAGTTCGCCAGCATCCGCCCTTTCGGGCTGTTCAGGCTGGACCATTGACCGGCATCCTCACTGACCTGCCGCACGTCGTTGGAGAGCAGGTTGTTCAACAAGGTGGCGGCATCTTCTCCGCTGGCGCGGATGGGCGTGAGCAGATGGGTGAGCGCAATCAGGCAGGCGGACATGGCGGAAAACTCCGTAGGCGGTTCGTGGGCAGGCGAGAGGATAAGCGTTTTTGCCGTTTGCGGGGTTGCTGTCTGCGGGGCTGCGCTAGAATGCTCCATTGTTTTTGATAAGGAGAGTTTGATGGCGGCAAGGGTTCTGGACGGCAAGGCGCGCTCGGCGCAGGTGCGCGGCGAGATTGCCAAGACCGTGGCGGCGCTCAGGGACAAACACGGCATCGAGGTTTGCCTGGCGGTGTTGATTGTCGGCGAAGACCCCGCCTCGCAGGTCTACGTGCGCAACAAGGTGGCCGCCTGCGAACAGGCCGGCATTCGCTCGCTGCACGAACGCTTCGCGGCGGATACCACGCAGCAGGCGCTGCTGGCGCGCATTGCCGAACTCAACGCCGACGCCAGCGTGCACGGCATTCTGGTGCAACTGCCGCTGCCCGCGCATATCGACCGGCAAACCGTGCTCGAAGCCATCGCCGTGGCCAAGGACGTGGACGGCTTTCATGCCGAAAACGCTGGCCGCCTTTCGCACAACGACCCCGCCGCGATGGTCGCCTGCACGCCGCGCGGCGTCATGGACTTGCTGGCGCAGGCCGGTGTGACGCTGCAAGGCGCGGAAGCCGTGGTGATTGGCCGTTCTGACATTGTCGGCAAACCGATGGCGATGCTGCTCACCAATGCTGGCGCGACGGTCACGGTCTGCCATTCCAAAACGCGCGACCTGGCCGCGCACCTGCGCCGTGCCGATATTGTTGTCGCCGCCGTGGGCAAGCCGCGCATGGTCACGGGAGAAATGCTCAAGCCCGGCGCGGTAGTCATTGACGTAGGCATCAACCGCCAGCCGGACGGCAAACTGTGCGGCGACGTGGACTATGCCTCTGCCGCCGAAGTTGCCAGCGCGATTACGCCCGTGCCCGGCGGCGTCGGCCCGATGACCATCGCCATGCTGCTGGCCAACACGGTCGATGCCGCCTGCCGCCAGCACGGAGTAACATTATGAACACCGCCGCGCCCGTCATCGGCATCATCATGGGTTCGGATTCGGACTGGCCGACCATGCAGGCCGCCGCTGAAATCCTGACGCAATTTGCCGTACCCTTTGAAGCCCGCGTGGTCTCTGCCCACCGCACGCCGGACGCCATGTTTGAATATGCCGAACAAGCCGCCGCGCGCGGCCTTCGCGCCATCATTGCCGGTGCGGGTGGTGCCGCGCACTTGCCGGGCATGGTTGCCGCCAAAACCACGCTGCCGGTGCTCGGCGTGCCGGTGCAATCGCGGGCGTTGTCTGGCCAGGATTCGCTGCTTTCCATCGTACAGATGCCGCGCGGCGTGCCGGTGGCCACCTTTGCCATTGGTGAAGCGGGCGCGGCCAATGCTGCGCTGTTCGCCGTTGCCATGCTGGCCGCGCACGATGAAGCGCTCGCCCACAAACTGGCGGAATTTCGCCGCGCCCAGGCCGACAAGGTACGGGCGATGACTTTACCGCCTGCCGACTGACTTTTGCCGGAGAAAGGAACCATGAACGCCGCCGCCCCGCACACCGCCCCCATTTTCCCGCCTGCCACGCTGGGGATGCTCGGCGGCGGGCAACTGGGGCGTTTTTTCGTCCATGCTGCGCACGAAATGGGCTACACCGTCTGGGTGCTGGACCCCGACCCGGACAGCCCCGCCGGGCGCATCGCGGACCGTCACTTTGCCGCCCTCTACACCAATCCGGCGGCGCTCACCGAGTTTGCCGCCGGCTGTGCTGCGGTGAGTACCGAGTTTGAAAACGTCCCCGCCGAGACGCTGGAAAAACTGGCCGAACACACCCTTGTGCGCCCCAGCGCCCGCGCCGTGGCCGTCTGTCAAGACCGCATTGAGGAAAAAACCTTTGTGCAGGGCATTGGCCTTGCGCCCGCGCCGTTCGCGCCGCTGCGCAATGCTGCCGACTGGCGTGCGATGGAAGAATCGGGCGTGAATCTTTTTCCGGGCATTCTCAAGGCCGCGCGTCTGGGCTATGACGGCAAGGGGCAGATGCCGGTGGAGAACGAAGCGGACGCCCGCGCCGCGTGGAGTGCGATGGGGCAAAAGCCCTGTGTGCTGGAGCGCAAACTGCCGCTGGACTGCGAAATTTCCGTCATCCTCGCGCGCGGTCTTGATGGTGTCACGCAAGTTTTTCCCGTCGCCGAAAACCAGCACCGCAACGGCATTCTGGATGTCAGCATTGTGCCAGCCCGTGTTGAGGAAAAAATACGCCGTCAGGCGCAGAAGGCGGCGGCGCGCATTGCCGAAGCGCTGGAATATGTCGGCACGCTGGCGGTGGAATTTTTTGTCAGCGACGGCAAACTCTACGTCAACGAAATGGCGCCGCGCCCGCACAACAGCGGCCACTACACGCTGGATGCCTGCAATGTCAGCCAATATGAACAGCAAGTGCGCGCGCTTGCCGGGCTGCCGCTGGCGCGCGTGCGCTGCCACTGCGCGTCCGTGATGGTGAATTTGCTCGGCGAATGCTGGCAGGACGGCGGCCCCGACTGGGCCACGCTCTACGACACGCAAGGCGTGCACGTACACGACTACGGCAAAAAAAGCGCCCGCCGAGGCCGCAAAATGGCGCACTTCACCGTCACCGGCGAAGACGTCGAAGCCGTCTACTCCCGCGCTTTGGCGGTGCGCAAGAAGGTTGTGGTGTGATAACGCACACCTGATGAAGAAAAAGAAAACCCGCCGTCACCGGCGGGTTTTTTGTGGCGATTCAATGTTTGGGCTGCGCCCGTGATGTCTTGTGCAAATTTTGCACAAGTTCCTTCCCGTTCCAGATCCCCCTCACGGTACAGGTTGGCGATATGCCTCGTTAAGCAGCCCCGCATCCAGCCGGATCTCGTGATCCTGCGATTCAAATAAAACGATGCTGTCGGTCATTTTTGTTTGTGAAAGAAAGAAGTCTGGCGGCACAGCGTACACCGGCCACAGCCGCCGTGCCGCCCGGGAAAAACCGCCAGCAGCGGGTTTTCCTTCTTCCTCCATTCATCCAGTCCCGCCAATATCTCGTGCCCCCGTTTGATGTCGCGGGTTTGCGTTTTCTTGATGCCGCCAGCCAGAAGAATCACGACAACGCGGCGGCGGATAGTGTAGGAGACGCGGTAGCCAGAGCCATAGTCGATGCGCATTTCAGAGGCCCCTCGCCGACAAGGGAGCACTGATGGCCATCAGGGAAGGGTGCGGCATGAGCCGACTTTGTATGGTAGCTGATGGATGGGGGTTGGACGATGCGAGTGCGCGGGCGGAAACCTTGCCGCCGTGCTTAACGCCCGCCACTTCCCCAGTGCCAAAGACTTGGAACAGATGCTTGCGCGCTACGCTGCCTTGCATATAATGTCACCAATCGCCGAGGGTTGTTTCACAAAAGGCCATGCAATCGTGCGAGTGGCTGTAAAACGAATATTGAGGAGGTCAGAAAATGGGTTTCAAACTGCCAAATGGTGGAGATTTGAGCGAGGAGCAACTGGACATCATTAACCTTCCCACTACGAAGGATTGGTTGATAAAGGGCGCTCCTGGCACTGGTAAAACAGTAATGGCAATATACAGGGCAGGTCAAGCAAGCCAGTCAGCCAGGGGAAAGCCGGTTTTGATGCTGGTGTATAACCGCCCGCTGATGCAATTTATTTCTACTGCGGTAAGAGGACGGGATTTTAATAATGTTCAGGTGAACACCTATCATTCTTGGGTGAATGATATTTATAAAGAACATAGACTTGGCACCATTCCAAAAGACGGCGACGATCACGATTGGGAAGAAATTGCTTCTGACTTGTCCAGAGTGGGAAAGAAGTATGCTCATGTCATTGTTGATGAGGCACAAGACTTTCCCATTGAACTTCTGAAAATCCTGAAAGCGCTTTCCGGCCACATGACCTGCTTCATTGATCCGAACCAGGCGATTGAGGAGGGCAGGACGGATACTTACGAAGCGATCAGGGCGCTTTGCGTGGAAGCGCCTTACACGCTCACAAGGAACTTCCGCAACACCAAGCCCATCAGGGATTTGTCTGCTCTTTATTGCAGAGACGGACAACCGGCACCTGCCACTAGCCGAGGGAAAAAGCCAGTAATCATAAAATGTATTCCATCCGATTTTGATGATCAGAACCAAAAAATGGTGAATATCATCAAGAGAAACAAGGAAAAGGAGATCGGGATTATAGTCAATCCTAGGGCGCTGAACCCTCTCTATAATTCCCTTCGGGGGTATCTTCCGGATGATTTGAACGTTCAAATGCACAAGCCAATGACGAATCACTGGATTGATTTTGACCAGCCTGGCGTCAAGATTGTCTCTTACGGCACCATGAAAGGATTGGAGTTTGATATTGTCTTGCTTCCAATGTTTGACAAGATAGAAACACAGAATGATGAAATCGTGAATGCCAACAGGGTGTATGTTGCTGTATCCAGGGCGGTGAGTGAGTTGTATTTGTTCTACTGGAAAGAAAGTCCAAGTGCTGGCAAGATTGACACCATGAGTGCATTGACTGCCCACAGGGAGATGCTTGAATGGAGGGATCAAGAAGTCGAGGGGAGATCGACGCGCACGCGGCCTGCGAGCTGGTTGGCGTAGCCAAGATCCCTCATACGGCGGGAGACCGACGCACACGCGGCCTGTGAAGATTGCCTAACCAGAGGAGACTGACGCGCAGGTGCGAGGTCATCGAGTTTGATTGAGCTTGAATGGAGGGATCAAGGCGGGAGGAGACCGGCATCATGCGAGGTAATCCCAAGGCTTGATTAGGCGGAGATTGCAAGATTGTCAGGAGAGTTTTTGCATGAAGTTCTATTTTTACACAAACAAAAATGTTTTGTTCGATTTCTTGGCGCGCAACATCATTGCTCCAGATTCGATTGTAAAGGATATCAAGAGATATCGCACCATCTCGTCTGCATCGGATCATTTTCTGTTTGTCACGCACAAGAAGCTGGACAGAAAATCACGCGAATGGGGAATTGCAGAGCCGGAATTCGTCTATCCGGTGACTTTGGAGCTGTCGAAACATGAGAACGACGGGCAGGCTGTTCTGGTGAGTAAAAGTGAGGC